>NZ_NFLA01000099.1:0-2147 GCF_002160675.1 Erysipelatoclostridium sp. An15 | reverse complement strand
AACAAAAAAAGATTCCGACATTTTAATCGGTTCATATCAAAAAAGACCAATTATCATCAAAGATAGTTGGTCTTATGTTTTTATTTATCGGAATCTTTAGAAAGTCGGGATATCATTTTGAATTCCGATATCGGAATTCAACGCGGCAAGGGTTACCCTAACATTGAGTCGCTCAAGTGTATTTCTAAATTCTTTTCTGTGACCATAGATGAACTGCTATCGGGCGAAGAACTGATTACACTTGCCGAAACTGAAAATCGTTCCAACTTGAAAAAAATTTACAGTTTCATTTATGGAATATTAGATATGATGGCGGTTACTTTTATACTTTTGCCGTTGTATGGTAACCTTGTTGACGGATATATTTATTCTGTCAATCTACTTTCATTTACAGACACTACCCCAATATATCTTGCAATCTATTGGATTGTTTTTATTGTTTTGATTGCACTTGGGATAGCGAAACTGATGTGTGTTTGTTTTGAAAAGGAATCATGGAGCAACATAATCACAAAATGCTCTCTCGTGCTCAGTACGCTTTTTATCTGCTTCTTCGCTGCGGCAAGACAACCCTATGTAACCGCCCTTATGTTTCTGCTATTTGTTGCTAAAATATTTGTCTGGATAAAGCAAACCCAAACAAAGTAAAATGCCATAAACCCTTTAAAATAGGCTCTGACACGATAAGTGTCGGAGCTTTTTTCGTGCTGACATCTATTGTGTCGGCATTGTGACGGTAGATTTCTTGGCTTCTATGCAATACTCGTGGATAATAAGATTGTGGTCAGCGAAAACAAGAACAGCAACCCACGGAAAGGAGAATCAAATATGGATTATATCATTGAAACAGAAAATCTTACGAAGCGATACGGAACAGCCACCGTTGTCGATAAGGTAAATCTTCATGTGCCAAAGGGCAAAATTTATGGTTTGCTCGGCAGAAACGGAGCAGGCAAAACCACAGCAATGAAAATGATGTTGCAGCTTGCTTTCCCAACGGAGGGAACGGTACGCTTGTTTGGCACAAACTATAAGGAAAATATCCATACCCTTTATAGCAAAGTAGGCTCTATTATCGAAACACCGGGATTTTACAGTAATTTAACAGGGTATGAGAATTTGCAAATTCTCGCTAAACTGCGAGGGGGAGTATCTAAAAGTGGAGTAGAAAAAGCTCTTGAAGTTGTGGGGCTGCATAAGGAGAAAAGAAAAGTCTTTTCCGATTATTCCCTCGGAATGAAGCAACGGCTTGGTATTGCCGCCGCCATTATGCACGAGCCGGAGCTTTTAATACTTGACGAACCGATTAACGGACTTGACCCCATTGGAATAGTTGAAATACGCTCATTTTTATCTGAACTTAGTCACAATCATGGCATTACCATTTTTATCTCAAGCCATGTTTTAAGCGAGATTGAACAGATAGCAGATATTATCGGCGTTATGCACGAGGGGCATTTAGTAGAGGAAGTGAATATATCCGAGCTTCACAAAAGGAATCGAAAATACATTCAATTTGATTTATCTGACAGTGAGATAGCCGGAAAGATTTTAGAAAACCACTACCACATGACGGATTTTACAGTGCAGGACGGTACGGTGAGAATTTATGACTTTAGCCAAAGTGTTGGAGAAATCAATCGAGAATTTGCACGAAATGGACTGCTCGTGACAAGGATAAATGATAGTGAGGAAAACTTAGAGGACTACTTTTCTAAACTGATTGGAGGTGGCGGTATTGCTTAATCTTATTTCTTGTGAATTATTAAAACTAAAGCGTTCAAAAATGGTGCTAATTAGTGTGGCAGGGGTATTATCTACCCCACTTTTGATGTTAATAGAAGCCTTGCAAACACATTTTGATAAGCCGGAGATTATCTTTACCTTGTCTGACATATACAGCGACAGTGTACTG
The DNA here is from genome assembly GCF_002160675.1 of Erysipelatoclostridium sp. An15. Classification (NCBI taxonomy): domain Bacteria; kingdom Bacillati; phylum Bacillota; class Erysipelotrichia; order Erysipelotrichales; family Coprobacillaceae; genus Thomasclavelia; species Erysipelatoclostridium sp. An15. The sequence continues at coordinate 232 of NZ_NFLA01000099.1, read as the reverse complement.
TATATCATGCTGCTGGTAAACATTATGATATATGTGGCAATTGCAGCTTACTTGTTTAGCAGAGAGTACACAGAAAGCACCCTCAAAACCATATTGCCCATACCCATTTCAAGGACATATAAAAGTTAAAATAAGATTACCCAAATTGTTGCAGATAAGTGGTTACACTTTGCATTAATCAGGGTAATCTTTTTTGATATAATTCTTTCCTGTAAAGGAGTGAATTATATTG
>NZ_NFLA01000098.1:0-2264 GCF_002160675.1 Erysipelatoclostridium sp. An15 | reverse complement strand
TTGAAATGGATGATGAATCTGTAATTACATCAGGAGTAATTGAAAGAATCGGATTAGAAGATTCAATATTTACTATCAAATATCAAGGAGAAAAAAGTGTTACTACACAAAATATCAAACGGGTGTTTTACAGTTAGATAAAATTATTTTTTTTGAAACGCTTGATATAGCGTTGTTTTTTTGTCAAATTTTTTGTATTTCTTATTCGTACTTTTCGGTACTTTATGTTATAATAGTATCAGGAGGTGTCTCTTATGGCTAAACGTATCAAAACTACTAAATCTAAAAATTCTGAATCTTATTGCATCATCGATGACTATACTAATCCTTTGACCCATAAACGTTCTACTTTCATCGTTGAAAAGCTAGGTTCTCTTTCCAGTCTGAAGGAAAAATATAATACTGATTCCAAAGATGTCGTGATGAAACATCTTAATCAGCATCTTGAAATACTCAAGGAACTTGATAAAGATGAAAAATCTCCTGTCGATATTCTTCTTCATCCTCAAAAAATTATCGAAAAAAATGACATTCGCCTATTCAATATCGGCTATCTTTATCTAAGAAACATTCTTTCTTCTCTTGGTTTAAAGAATATTTCTAAAATTATTTCTGAATCATATCATTTTAAATTTGATCTTTATTCCATTATCGCCGATCTTGTCTGTGCAAGAATAATTTATCCCGGATCTAAACGCTCTTCTTACCTGGATGCCCGTCATTTTATCGAGTCTCCTGAATATAAACTGGAAAATGTATATCGTTCTTTGCCTGTTATAGCTGATAACCGATATTTCATTGAAAGCCAGCTGTATAAAAACAGCAGAGACATATGCAAACGCAATGACAGTATCCTTTATTATGATTGCACCAATTTTTATTTTGAAATAGAAGATGAAAATGATATCTGTGAATATGGCAAAAGCAAGGAACATAGACCCAATCCTATCGTACAGTATGGCTTGTTCCTTGATGCAGACGGATTGCCGATTGCTGACTATGTCTTTAGCGGCAAAAGTAATGAACAGCCTTCACTGAGAGAACTTGAAAAAGAAATTGACAGGGATTTTGAATGCAGCAGATTTATAGTAGTTGCTGATGCCGGTTTGAATGGATGGGAAAACAAGATTTACAATGACAAAAAAAGGAATGGTGCTTATATCGTTACCCAGCCTGTCAAAGCGCTTAATAAGAAACTGAAGGAATGGGCACTGGAACCTGCTGGATGGAAAATCTTTGGAAGTGACCGGACATTTGATATCAGGGAACTTGAGGATGTAATAATTATTGACGGGAAAAGTTATAACATCCATGAATTAACATTTTATAAGGACAGATGGGTACCGGTAACCAAAAAAAGCGAGCTTACAGGCAGAAAAGAAACGATAGAAGAACATCTTATAATAAGCTACAGTACTAAATACAGAGATTATCAGAAAAGGATAAGAAACAAAAAACTCGAAAGGGCAGGAAAATTACTAAAAAATCCAGGGAATATAAAAAACAGAAATCAAAGAGATCCGAGATACTATATAACCAGACAATCAACTACCGCAGATGGTAAAAATGCTGATAAAGATCAGTACTGTATCGATATAAACAAAGTAGCCGAGGAAGAAAAATATGATGGATTTTATGGAGTTGTTACCGATTTAGAAGATGAAGATATATCATTGATCATCAAAGCAAACAAACAGAGATGGGAAATTGAAGAAAGCTTCATGATCATGAAAAGTGAACTTAAAACAAGACCAATGTATGTAACAGTAAAAGAATCTATTGAAGGACATCTTTTGACATGTTTTATAGCACTGCTGGTATACAGGATACTGGAAAAATGTTATCTGAAGGAAAAGTACACATCAGAAACATTAATAAAGTCATTAAGAGAAATGAATATAACACATCTTACTGGAAACTATTATGTTCCATCATTTACCAGAACAGAAATAACAGATGATCTGGCAGATATTTTTGGATTCCAGCCATCAAGAGAAGTGTTGACACAAAAATATTTAAAAAAATTTTCAAGAGTAGCAAATTCAAGAAAAAGTACGAAACTAAAATCAAAATCCGAATAAGTGAAAATGCCCATAAATTCAACGTTTATGGGCATTACGCTCTAAAATAACTGTAAAAGATAGGATCGAAATAGCAAGAAAAATAATAATTGAAGTATTATTTCCTTTTTACATTTTAATACTTTAATAAAAAGAAAATTAATAAACTCTTGCTTTTATCTAGAAATTTGAGAAAATGATGAT
>NZ_NFLA01000097.1:0-2480 GCF_002160675.1 Erysipelatoclostridium sp. An15 | reverse complement strand
ATTGCCGTACTGTCTGGAAGCAATCAGTACCATGTATCAGACAAGGTTATCCGTGGCGGTGTAAAAATCCAGAAAAGAGATTTAGAAACCAGCGATACCAAAGGTCAAGGAAGTGCGACCTTGAAAGACGCTGAATTTGAAATCATTTCCCTTAATGACAACGCCGTACTTGTCGAGGGGAAACTTTACAGCAAGAATGAAGTGGTAAAGACAATCCTTACCGACATTGAGGGCGTGGCTTCTACTTCTGCTGATTTACTTCCTTACGGGAAATACCGTATCGAGGAAAGCAAAGCTCCAGAGGGCTATCTGACGGACGGTGCGAAACCGATTGAATTTGAAATCACAGAGGACGGAAAAATCGTTGACCTTACAGGTACGGACACTTCCATTTACAATCAAGTAAAGCGTGGCGACCTTGAGGGTGTCAAGATTGGGGCTGGTACACACCAGCGTCTTGCGGGAGTTCCGTTTAGGATCACCAGCAAGACCACAGGTGAGAGCCACATTATCGTAACTGATGATAACGGACAGTTCTCTACTTCTTCTGACTGGGCTTCCCATAAGAACAACACCAACGCAGGAAAGACCAGCGAGGACGGTATCTGGTTTGGAACAAGCGAGCCTGACGACAGCAAAGGTGCTTTGATTTACGATACCTATATCATTGAAGAATTACGCTGTGAGGGCAACAAAGGCTTTGAGCTTATCCCTGCCTTTGAAATCGTGGTGTCCAGAAACAATGTGACCGTTGATTTAGGGACACTGACTGATGAATGCGAGAAAGAAATCACTATCCATACCACAGCCACAGGCAAAGACGGCGAGAAGTCTATCGTGGCTGGTAAAGAGGTAACAATCGTTGACACGGTTACGCTTGACGGGCTGGAAAAAGGCACAAAATATCAGTTGAAAGGCTGGCAGATGTTGAAAGAGGAAAACGCCGAGCTTCTTATCGACGGTCAGCGTGTGGAAAGTGATTACACATTCACAGCCGACAGCGAGGAAATGAAGATTGAAATAGAATACACATTCAACGCTTCTTCTCTGGGCGGTCAGAACCTTGTGACCTTTGAGGAACTTTACGACCTTTCCAATGAGGACGAGCCTGTAAAAGTGGCTGAACACAAGGACATTGACGACGAGGGACAGACGGTGCTTATCACAGAGCGTATCATCTCTATCCATACCACAGCGACCAGCGAGGACGGAAAGAAAGAGATTGAAGCTGGAAAAGACGTGACAATCATTGATACTGTTACCCTTGACGGCTTGGAAATCGGCACTAAGTATCAGCTTAAAGGCTGGCAGATGACTAAGGACGAAAACGCAGAGCTTATCATCAACGGAGAGCGTGTCGAGAATGATTATACTTTTACTGCCGACAGTGAAAGCATGGAAGTCCAGATTGCCTTTACATTCGACGCTTCCGAGCTTGGCGGAAAAGAACTTGTGACCTTTGAGGAATTATACGATTTGAGCAATCCAGACGAACCGACAAAGGTTACAGAGCATAAGGACATTGAGGACGACGGGCAGACGGTGACAATCACAGAAGTACCAGAAACGCCAGAAGAACCAACAGAGCCAGAACAGCCGACCACACCAGATACACCGAGCAAGACAACAGACGCTCCAAAGACAGGTGATAATACAAACATTGCCTTATTCTTAGGGCTTCTTGTTCTTTCTGGTGCAGGCGTGGCAGGAACATACTTCTTCAAGCGTAGACGCTCTTAATCGGGCGGTCTGCTTATGATGATGAAGAAATCACGCTCCCCGCCGACACATGGAAACGGCGGAGCTTCCCTTTATTCTGGCTTGACCGCCACCCACCTGTAAGCACACGGACGGTCAAGGGTGCTTTTAAGCATTTACCTGCCCTTGACGGTCTGGGGGCTTACGGGTATCACACCACCAGCCAGAATAAAAGCATTGATAATCAACAGATTTTATAGAAATGAGGTATGAACACATGAAATTGAAATATATCGTGCCTGACATGGCACAGACTTTTGGTAACTTGGAGTTTGCAGGAGAAAATGAGGTAGAGCAACAGCGTGTCAATGGTCGCTTTGTCCCCGTGACGAGAAGCTATAACCTGTATTCCGACATTCAGAGAGCCGACGACATTATCGTGGTGCTTCCCGCAAAGGCTGGGGAGAAGCGTTTCAAGTATGAGCAGAAAGTAAAGCTCATCAATCCTAAGATTACCGCCGAGGGAAAGAACGTGCGAGGTCGTGGCTACACTAACTATATCTTAACGGCTGATGATATGCTTCCAGCCGAGGAAAGCAAGTAAAGGGGGTATCAGATTATGAGATTAGCGAATGGAATTGTGTTAGATAAGGAAAAGACGTTTATAAATGTCAATATAATTTTGTACAAAAATGATCATTTATGATGTACAATTGTGTTCCTTCTCAATATAATCAAGAGCATTTTTAAGTATTAGGATTCCTCTTCATTTGGCTTCATTT
>NZ_NFLA01000096.1:0-2485 GCF_002160675.1 Erysipelatoclostridium sp. An15 | reverse complement strand
ACTAGCCATAAAATAAACTCCTTTGATGATATAAAGAATAGAAAATATTTTATAGTTAGAAAAAACAAAAGATAGTCAGTTTATATAATCAAAATAGGCTGAATTTATACAGTTAGTATAATTAATCGACAAAGCAATTATATCATAAAACAAGGAGTAAATAATCTCAAAATTATCTCATTTTTATATAATAGATATTTACATGTTTATTTTTATATCAGATGTTATTTTTTCTTTAATAGATTGTTTTAAAGCATCAATGGAAATAGTGATATTATTATAACCGTTTAATCCATGTTGACTAGCGAGATCTTGAGTATAATCTTTTAAGCGGTAAACAGTAAAGCCATAGCGATTTTCTATAATATTTTGTTTATTATCGCTACAGTAATGATTTATTAAAGGGGTCAAAACAACATTCTCGATAGAAACTACACCACCTTTTTTTACAAAATCAAATGAAAGCATACCACCTATTTGACATTTTTCTTCTAACATGCCACTAATGAAATTTCCTAAACTGTATGCGACTAATGTTCGATGATTATTACCTCCTGTAAGCCATTCAATATTTTGAAGAGTATGAGTGTGAGTTCCGATAATAACATCGACACCTAAATCAGCTAAATATTGAGCGTATTCTTTTTGAAAATCACTAGGGGTATTTTCATTTTCTTGTCCCCAATGGCATGATACTACAATTGCATCACTAATACGTTTTGCTTTTTCAACATCGTTTTTTATTTGTTCTTTATCGAAAGGATTATAGCGATATGAAGATGGTATATAATCATAATTGATGTATTGGTTATATGATAAAAAAGCAATTCTAATACCATTTTTTTCTATAACTGGAATTTGGTTTTTTTCTTCTTGGTTTTGATATAAACCGATATATTTTATATTATTATATTGTTTAAAAACTTGAATAGAGTGATCAACAGCACTTTCACCCATATCAAAAGAATGGTTTGTTGAACCATTTACAACATCAAAACCAATTTCATTTAGAGTATTAGCCATTTCATCAGGAGTATTAAATTGAGGATATCCTGAATATCCATGTTCACTACCGCCTAATATTGTTTCTTGATTTATAAAAGATATATCTGGCGACTCTATGTATTTACGGATGTTTTGATAATAAGTTGTAAAATTATATCCGTTACTAGTTTGAGCATTTTGAATCATAGGGTCATGCATGATATTATCGCCAACTGCTAAAAATGATGCTTTATATTCTATGTTATCAAGTTCTTTTGTAGGTTTAGGGATAGTAGGCGTTGCTAAATTAGATGGCTGGCTTTGACAGCCGACTAATAATAAAATTATTAATAGCTTAAATATTTTCATTATAGATTCACCTCGATATTTTTATGATAGATAATATTGTAAGATAATTAATTTTTATAGTCAGTATTACCGGTAATTTTTTTATGGATTACTATTATAAATATATTTTATATCATATAATTAGTATTTTTTGCATAAAAAAATATTAATATGTAGAATATAGTCTAAAATAATTAGAAATCATTCATGGTTTTAATTTTTAATGAAAATATTTAGTATCTTAATTATTTGTCAATCGAAAGCAAACTGTATTTACTGTTTATTATTTAAATAAAAACACAAGCATAAAAATCTAAGCTTGTGATTATTAATTAATGACAATTCTTTGTAATGTTTTTAATTTTATCAAGTGGTTCTTGATCTAAAAGCATTGTGAAAATCGTATCTAATTGTTTTTTAGTTAAATTATTTAAAACATTACTATCTTCATGAGGATAAAAATGTTTAAATATTTGTTTCGTTTTTTGTAGGGTTTCTTTATTAACACCCAAATTAATACCTTTATCAATGCCTTGATTTATTCCTTCGTTGATACCTTGATTATAGAAATTCATTAATGATTCACACATATCCACTTTCTCTCCTTGTTTTAAGATAATATTTTTTAAAACATCATTTTCTTCATTAACTATGCTAGCTGCTATGATTGCGATATCTATTATCATGGCTTTTGATTTTTATGAATAAATGAATATTTTAACTGATAATTTCTTTATTTATAATACCTTTAATTTTATCAAACGGCTCTTGATCTAAAAGCATTGTGAAAATTGTATCTAATTGTTTTTTTGTTAAGTTATTTAAAATATTACTATCTTCGTGAGGATAAAAATGTTTAAATATTTGTTTCGTTTTTTGTAGAGTCTCTTTATTAACACCTTTATTAATACCTCGATTATAGAAATTCATTAATGATTCACACATATCCACTTTCTCTCCTTGTTTTAAGATAATTTTTTTTAAAACTTCATTTTCTTCATTAACTATGCTAGCTACTATGATTGCAATATCTTTGTCTATTACTAGACCTCTTAATCTCTCTAGATTCCCTTTAAATTTATAGATTGATTGAATAGTCTTGATCAAATCATAGTTTTTCTTTTCTTTAAATAAATGATAATCAATATCCAGT
>NZ_NFLA01000095.1:0-2568 GCF_002160675.1 Erysipelatoclostridium sp. An15 | reverse complement strand
TGTTTAAATTCATCACTATAGGTTCTTCTTTCTCTTGCCATTTTAGTTTACCTCACTTTTACTTTCTAAATTGTAACAGTTCTCTTAGAAACTGTCCAATTTAGTGTAACCTATCCAAATATCTTATAGATATATTTATGAAATAATAAAAGAATATGTGGAGGTAGAGTTATGTCAAGATCATTAGAAGAAACACTGGTTGCTTTTGCCGAAAAATATCAAGGTGATTTTAAAGAAATTTTTAAGGCTGTCGCTTATAAAGAAAGATTAACAGATAATGAAATCGATAAGCTGAATGATAATGTTGATGAAAAATATGTAACTGTCATGTCTGAAGATTATCCTGAAGTTCTGAAAGGAATAGACTGTCCACCAATTGTCATGTTTTATGAAGGCAATATGGATCTGGTAAGCGAAGAAGTCTATGAAATTGCAAGTCCTTTGGATAAATCTAAGAGAGTTTTCTTTAAATTGGATATTACCAATGATGGGATGGATTATTTTATTGGGTGTGAAAACAGTCATGATCTTGTAAAGCTCGTAGACTTTTTCATTGACCAGTCATATCACGCATTAATAAAAAGAGAGTGGTTAAACAGATTTAAGATAACAAATTATGAACATGCATATAGATTAGTATTTGAATACATAGAAGGATTTTATAACACGATAAGAGTACATTCACATTGTGATTATAAATCACCAAATGAATATGAGCAAGACTATCTAATCAGTAATAATTAATTAAATTTCTCATATTTATATGGTCCAAAATCTTGACATAGTACCACGTTGATTTAAGTCAAAACATGAAATTGAAAAATCTATATAAAGTATTACCTAAGACAGGAAGGCTTCAATATAATTCAATAAATATGAAAGAATATCAGCCGATCATTAAATCAATTATTGATGATCTTATCAACAGTGATGAAAAATTAAGTCAACAATTTCATCAGTATATGAAAAAACTAGATATGCTTCAGGAAGTCATGGAAGAACAGGGTGGAGACATAAGCAGTATCAAAGAAGCAGAGCTTAATAAATTTTACGAACGAGTAGGGAATTATATTTTACAGAATTATAAAAAAAGCGAATATACTTATAATCAGACTGATGGTAAAAAAGTCAGTTCATCTTCAAAGAAAAGAAACTATCGTACCAGAAAATATTTGTCTGAAATAAGAATCAAATCATATATTTTAGAAGTAGCTAGTGAACAGCAAAGAGAAATAGATAAAGCTATTGAGGAATATAATAAAAGGATGGAAAATCAATTATTAGTATAATTCTTCTAAAAATATTACGTTGAATAATTCTTAATAGATGTGTATAATAATGATGTAAGGAGTGATTGTTATGCCAGTTATTAAACCTATTTCAGATTTAAGAAATTATAATCAAGTGCTAGAAAAAGTATCTGTTGGTTCACCTGTTTATTTGACAAAAAATGGTCATGGTTGTTATACGATTATGGATATCAATGAACAGGAGGAAATGTATGAAAAAGCAATGAAGTATGATAAGCTTGTTGCTGAGATGGAACTTATGAGCATGTTGAATGAAAGTGTTGTTTCTGCTAATGAAGAAGGATGGATTGATGAAGATGAAATGCTAAAACATTTTGAAAAGAGATTCAACAATGATTAAAATATTTTATTCACCAAAATCAAGAAAAGATTTGGATAGAATTTATGATTATATTTATGATGATTTGAATAATCCGATTGCAGCAGAAAAAACAGCAAAAGGAATTCTCAATAAAATTGGTGAACTTAAGGAATATCCCCAGCTTGGAACGGTATGGTATTTAGAAAATAATATTGATAGTGGGTTTCGATTTTTAAGATGTGATAATTACATTATATTTTATCAAATTACTAAAGAAACTATTTTGATTGTACGAATACTACATCGCCTGCAGGATTATGTTAAACAGTTATTTTAAGAAAAGATACCAATTTTACATGGTAAATTTACCGTGTAAAATTGATATTGTTATTGACAATCAATATAGGAAGGTGATGAAGGGTGATTTTTAAATCATCGGCAATGTTAAAAAATAAATATTCAACTATTTCTAAGTTAGCTAAAGAATCTGAAGAACCAATATTTATCATAGAGAATGGTATATGTGATGGCGTTTTTATGAGCATTGAAACATTTGAAAAAAGAGAACAGTTATTAGATTTAAGTGTCAGTATATTGGAAGCAGAAATCAGTAGATTAAATGGGAAGCCAACAATGAGTGCTTCGGAAGCCAGGAAGATGCTTATAAAAAGAAAATGTTGATAAAATGTGGAGTCAAAATTTGTTCCTATATCTGGAAAAATATAATTTTTATAGGTGTTTTATAAAATTTTGTTGATATAGACATTTTTCAAAAAAAAGATTATATCATATAGGATTTAAAATGTATGTTATCAACAAAAAATATGTTTGTATTATAAAATGTGCAGATAGCATCTTGGATAGGTTACACTAAATTGGACAGTTTCTAAGAGAACTGTTACAATTTAGTGTAACCTATCCACCAACACATTTATCAGAGTTCAATCAAGAAATAAT
>NZ_NFLA01000094.1:0-2579 GCF_002160675.1 Erysipelatoclostridium sp. An15 | reverse complement strand
TATTCATATTTATTTAATATCACAGGTCCATCTTATCGAATCAAAGATAAATTAAATCCTAAAAAAACTGAGAACACTTAATTGCAACAAATTGGTCAAATTATCTTGACTTTTATAGGACAAAACTATTAATTGGAAAATTTTGCACCCTGCTTCTTTGGATTGTTATGCTAACCCTTGTAACATGGGCAGGTATATTTATCGTTTGTGGGCTATATGACGCTGTCTTTACATTGGAGGGATATAGCTTACTAGTGGCAATAGTATGGCTCCCCAAGTTTTTGTTTGGCAGTATCCTGATGTTTTTAACAGTTTCTCCTTTTGTGTTTGTTGCTATGAAAACAAAAGGATTTGTCGCCCCGATGATTGGCTCTGCCGTGATTGTCATGGGAAGTGCCGCACTTTCAAATCAAGAATGGGGAGCGTTGTATCCGTGGACAGCCACCTATTTCTTGGTGCAGGGTAAACTTCAGAGTACCGGCTATCCTACACTGCTGTCTGTATCTATTATTATTCTTGTATCAGCAGTTGGTTTTCTTATGACCTTTCATCATTTTAAAAAGGAGGATTTGAAATAATGGTACTTGATTTTATAGAAATTTTAAAAGTTATTTTTCTTGGAATTGTTGAGGGTATTACTGAGTGGCTACCTATCAGCAGCACAGGACATATGATTCTTGTGGACGAATTTATCACACTTAATATGAGCGAAGCATTTAAAGAAATGTTTTTTGTTGTTATTCAACTTGGAGCTATACTCGCAGTGGTTGTAATGTTTTGGAACAAGATGTTTCCCTTTCAATTTAAGAACAAAGCACAGTCAATTGTTAAAAAGGATACTTTCTCGTTGTGGTTCAAGGTTGCGGTAGCTTGTGTACCGTCAGCTATTATGGGGATTCTATTTGATGATTATTTGGATGCTTACCTCCAAACCCCCATTGTGATTTCAATCATGTTAATCTTTTATGGTTTGTTATTCATTCTCATAGAAAATTGGAATAAAAAGCGTACTCCTACTACTATGGCACTTTCTGACATCAGCTATAAAACAGCAATCTTGATAGGGGCATTTCAAGTGTTATCACTTATACCCGGCACATCACGGTCGGGAGCAACGATTATAGGTGCTTTACTCATAGGAGTTTCACGAGTGGCAGCAGCAGAGTTTACTTTTTTCCTCGCAGTACCTACTATGCTTGGAGCAAGTGCTTTTAAGCTGTTAAAATTCGGGTTTGAATTTACAAGTGCAGAACTGCTCGCTCTTGTTCTCGGTATGGCTGTGGCATTTGCGGTATCTGTCTTAGTAATTAAATTCCTAATGAACTTTATCAAAAAACATGATTTTAAGGTGTTTGGTTGGTATCGAATTGTGCTTGGTATACTTGTTGTACTTATAAAAATATGAAATGGAACGTCTATGGAATAAAGGTGGAAAGGCATGGACTTATGAGTATAAATATCGCCGAGGTGGTAAGACACTCTGTGCGTTATATGCCAGAGAAAATTGTATAGGATTTATGATTATCTTTGGAAAAGACGAAAGAGCAAAATTTGAAGCAGAACGCAATGATTATTCTCAACAAGTCCAAAAAATCTATGATGAAGCTAAAACCTATCGAGATGGTAAATGGGTAATGTTTGAACCCACCGATACATCAATGTTTCAAGATTTTATTAAATTACTAGGAATTAAGAGAAAGCCAAATAAAAAGTAATAATTATCACGTTGGCGTATACGAAATCCTAATTTTACAATTTCATATCCCACACACAAAGCGGTTACTCCATTGGAGATCAACCGCTTTTTCTATACTCAAATTTAAGATTGGAGTGATTGATTGAAAGATATTTTTACCGATATGCAGGCAAAAATCGGGTGTCCGTATCTCTCCGACCTGCCCTATTACAAGCGTACGGTCTGGTTTGAGATGAAACGCCTTTGCCTGTCTGACTACCCTAAGAAACAGTTAGAAGATTTTTCACGCTATGTATTCGGTGTGCCTTACGCCGTCATACAGGAAGCGTTGACAAGAGAGGACGTGATGAAACATGGAAGAAATGCGTGTGCAGATTGAAGCACGAGAACCGACAGACGACGAGATACGAGCCTTTTGGTTCACCCTGCCTATCGACACGGAACAGGTGGAAGAACTGCTGGGGATTGATGTAGATACAGACTATTACTATATCACGGGCAAGGAGCTTCCCTTTGCTGATGAAGTGCAGGAAGATACCACCGTCGAAAAGCTCAATGACCTGTACCATACCTACGAAAATCTACCCTCTGATTTGAAAGAGGACTATACGGAGCTGATGTGCTATTTCACTGACCTTGACGAACTGCACCGATACAGAAACGACATTATTCATTATTCTTGGTGCAAGAACATGACGGACGTTGCCCGCCACATTCTGAACAATGACCCAGACTTTACTTCCCTAAGTGAGAACGTCACCCGCTATTTCGATTTTGAAGCCTACGGGCAGTACCTTGACGACAACGGACGCTTTGTGGAAACCGACCACGGTATCTATGAACTTCCGTAGAAAAGAGGTGTGTGCCTATGGTTGACGACATG
>NZ_NFLA01000093.1:0-2876 GCF_002160675.1 Erysipelatoclostridium sp. An15 | reverse complement strand
GTCCCATATATTTTTCAATTCTCCTTTCGTTCATCTGATACGGCTTGCCTTGCCAGTGCAAGAGAGCCGATAGTCTGTAAAAAATCATGCCCCTTTGGTACAAGGGGAGTGTAAAACTCCGATATGACGCTCGTACCTACGTCACAATAGCCACGTCCTTTGATACGCTTCTGGAAGAACTGCTTCTTTACGTCGCTTCCAAAGAGCATACCGTAACCAAGCTCGCTGATACGTCCCAAGCCCACACGGAAGTTGAAGTTATCTCTGATACCGTCGCTGAAATACTTTGCGTCGGGACGCTGGCAGGCGACAATGAGGAAATAGCCCGCCTGTCTGCCAAGCATAACGATTTTCTTTAGCTGGCTTAAAAGGCTCATGCTCTCCTTTGTCCCCAGCATTTCCAAGAACGCCACATACTCGTCAAAGATAAGGAAGCAGGGCGGTAAGCCCAGATAGGCATAGTTCTCACCCGTCTTGTAGGCTGGGTGGTGCTTCATTTCCTCGCTTCGCTGTACCATGCCCTCATAGAACGCATTGACACATTCAATCATATCTTCTTTGGTGTGGTACACGTTATCCATGACCGTACCCAAGTCCGCAAGGTCAGCGTTTTTAGGGTCTAAGATGTAAAGCTGGGCGTTAGTCTGCAAGAGGGCTTCAATGATTGTCAGCAGGAAATAGGTCTTTCCACCGCCAGTCCCGCCACAGATAAGGGCGTGAGGGAGTGCGTCGTATTCCCATGTGAGGTTCTTCATCAGACGCAAGCCCCCGTTTTCAGCCTTTACCTCGTCAATCGTGATACGGTTCGCTATCATGTCATAGAGCAGGGTGTACTCGATATAGCCGTCATGGAGCGTCTTGTCGGTCAACTCGCAGTAAAGCCCGCTTTCCAGCTTATCTTCCAGTCTAAGGAGCTGGTCTTGATACTTTCCCAAAGAGATTTCACAGCGGATATGGAGCAGTCCCTTGTCCATTTGATAATAGATTTTAGGAAACCAGACGATTTTTTCCCTTGATCTGCTCTGCAGGTCAGTGAAAAAACCGCTGTCCTGTACGGTCTGGGCTTCATACCACTTATTGTCCAGTATCATGCGTGCCAGCTTTTGACGGTGTAATAGCTTCTTGAAGCTGTCATGGAAGAAGCGGTAATAAAGAAAAGCGACCAATGCACAAACACCAGTCGCTATCCCTATGGTTATGAAGTTGTATGTGGAAAGCGTCACGCCATTATCAAGCAGGCTGAAATGCTCCCAATCAGTACGCAGGAGCTGTCCCATGTTCAGTAGCAGGAGAACAGCCACGAACAGGAGCAGGAGCGTACCCGTACAGAAGCGGTACACAAGGTTCTTGTCGCTGGCTCTGATACGCTTTCCCTTGTATTTGTATAGGTTCATAAACACCCCTTTCTGGATATGGAAAAAGCGGTCAATCGTAAAGACCAACCGCTTGATTACTTATTTCTGATTTTCTACTATTTGTCCCCTGCTGATATGTGAGTCTGCTTTTGAGGTTGTGTAATTGATTATCTTTGTGAACCAAATCGGCAGGCTTGCGGAAAAAAGAAAACTCTTTCCCTGCTGTACTTGAAAATGTATATGCGGTTCGCTTGTGTTACCGCTATTGCCACAGCAGGCTATCTGCTGTCCCCGACATACTTTATCGCCTACATTTACACAAAAGCTGTCTTTTTTGATATGTGCTATGGTACTATATTCATGCTTTGTGTGCTGAATAACAATATAATTTCCTCTTACGTCAGAAGCACTACATAATACCTCTTGCTCCTCTGGGATAGGAGTATCTTCAAAAAGATTTTTGATTTCAACCACTATGCCGTCAGCAGGAGATAAAACAGGTTTTCCGTAGCAGAAATAATCAGATACGGATTTCCCGTCCCCATGAAATGTTTTTCCATTTTCCTCAACAAAAAAATCATACGCATATCGTTGATTGCAGATAGACCAAGAATGGGAAGTTTCTCTGTTTATTCCGCCGTTTGCCACAGTCCAGCACCCCGAAAATGGGAGACTATATAAAGTCTGTGGTTTATAATTACGGATATTAGGCAGAAAAAACAAGTTTCGTACATATATCACGGGTATTCCAATCAGCATACCTATATTCTGAGACAAGAATTTCAAGGCGATTGCTGTTTCATCTGTGCTTTCTGTCCGTATCACAATAATAAAAGATAGAACAAAATCTACAATCGCCAGCAGAAAAAACAGATAGAATAACCTCAATACTGGAATATCAAGAAATGTTCCAAGAAAACCTATCAATCCTAGCCAATACATCTTTTTTATGATTTTTGCGAAAGTTTCCACTAATTATCATCACTCCTATATTGCTTCGTTCTCATTATATAGGAGCTTGAAAAGGTAGGCAATACATATCAGCTTTTATCTGTTTATTTTTTCTGCTGTCCATGCGGAGCATGGTTCTGTGGATTTCCTGCGGGCTGACCGCCTTTATTTTTCAGTACAATGTCGTCTGCCTTGATGTACCATTCCACGTCTGCCCCTCGGTAGTTGGCGTTTGCCACCGTATCAGCAACAGGATTGATAAGCTCCACCTCTGCATTGTACGGATAATCCTTGACAGGGATTTCCGCTGGGATAGATACCTGTATCGTGCGTTCCTGCTGACTGCACTTCAAATCGTAAGTTCTACGCTTGATTTCCTCGCTGGTTGTCCCGTCCTCATTCTCTACTCGCACTTCATGTCTTAATGCGGAGAATTTCAGTACTCCAAACGTCTATAAATGCTACTATTAATATGTACAAAAACGATCATATAAAAATGTACAAAATCAATTCAACATAATATAATAATTCAGTTTTTATTGGAGGTTATATTATGATTATGAATTTAAC
>NZ_NFLA01000092.1:0-3535 GCF_002160675.1 Erysipelatoclostridium sp. An15 | reverse complement strand
AGCCAGCCCCAGCTATTGTCCACATAGAAGTCAAGCTGGTAGTTTTCCAGCGGGTACTGTGAATACAGGTTGTCCGCATTGACCGTATCATCAACCAGCCCCGTGGCATGAGCCACCGTACCGAATAGGGAGAGGAACACGACAGAGGTAAAAATGACTATCAGAGCAATCTTGAAAAAACGAAAGAGCTTCTTTCTTGTCAGAAGCCCCTTTATCTTATCTTTCATCACTCCACCTCGCTTTTCACGGGCGGTCTGGTATCAAAGGCGTGCAGTAATTCTTCAAAGACAGGGTGTATCTGCACCACGCCCACACGCCCGTACAAATCTTGAAGCAGGCATTGTCCGTTCTCCAAGTCACGAAGTCGTTTCTGGTTGTTCTCGTCGTCCTTGTCGATACCGAAAAATTCAAGGGTCTGCTTTATCTCGTTGATGTCCGTAGAACGGAAAGCGAATTTCAGACCGATATTGTTCTTTAGGCTCTCTTTAGACACGTCCCCAGAGGATTGCGTAACAAAGTACACGCCAGCCTGCATAGCACGTCCCGCACGCACCAGCTTGTTTGAGAGGGTTTCGCCCTGTGCCACGTTGAGGAACGCCCACGCTTCATCTAAATCCACGATTTTAAAAATGCTTCTGTCACTGTGGATAAAATCAAGGGCAAAGGTACTAATGACAATCAGCATAGCCACGGACAGCAGTTCAATGGTCGTGTATTCCTCAAAGGTCGTGTCCTTGTCGGGAAGTACCAAGTCTGCCACCTGTATGATGTTGAGCTGGTTGTCCAAGCTGATAGCGTTAGACACCGAACCGTCGGAAAACAGCAGATGTGCAAAGTCATAGTCCGTAAAGCTGTCGATATGGTCGGCAATGTTGCGGGCTATCGCCGTGTCCTCTCTGCGTAGCTCGTCTATCACATGGAGAAGTCCTCGCTGATCGCTCTGGGTCACGGCTCGCACCGCTTTTCTAAGGACAGGGAATTTCTCGCCGTCCCTAGAGGAAATCCCCGTAAGGAATGTGAGAATGTCTATCGCCAGACTTTCAGCGTCCTTTACATTCTTCATAATCACGAACGGGTCAAGAAGCCCAGCGTTCTCCTTGTCGCTGGTAAGATTGACGATATTGATTTCATGGGCTATCTCTGGAAGCGTTTCTTTCCAGTTGCCACGCTCGCTCTTAGGGTCGAGAATGACCGCCTGTCCCCCGAACAGAACGGAATAATAGACAATCAGATTGTTGCAGAACGATTTCCCACCGCCCAGCGAACCGACAAAAGCGGAAGCCAGAGCGTTTGTGACCGTCCCTTTCACGCCTTGACTGGCAAGAGAGGGCTGTAAATAGACGTTTCTTCCTGTATCTACGGAATAGCCGATATAGATACCTGTATTTTCGCCAAGCTGTTGTGTCGCCCCGAAGCCAAGTCCCGCCAGAAAGTCGGATTTCACATACTGCACATAGTCATTGATATAACGCTTGCTGGCGGGAAGAAATTCAGAGTGAAGCCCCAGCATATCCCCAGCGGGACGAACTAATTTTACATTGAGGTCGTCGTAGAAGTCCTTGACCTCATCACAGCGTCGTTTCAGCTCGTCAAGGTCGGGAGCTGATACCCTTATCACATAGGAGAGCTTATACATACTTTCCTTGCTCTGGTCTAAGTCGGTTTCCAGCTCGTCCACGCTGTCCAGAGCGTCCACCACATTTGAGCTGGTTTCACTCCCAGACTGATAGGCGTGATTGTCCAAATCTTTCAGTTCTTTCTTCTTGTTGCGGACAGTCGATAACGCTTTTCTGTTCCCGACAATTTCCACGTTCATACTTGTGTCCACAGGAAAGGTGAACTGCTGTTGCTGGAAATAGAAGATTTCCGACGACGGGAAATCCAGCTCGCCCACAATGGCATTGACGGTAAAGTAGGACACGAAGCTCTCGCTGTCCTCATGTTCCAGTCGCAAGTATCGCTGGCTTTCCTCTATCAGACAGCGGGTAGGACGGATAAGGTCGTACTGCTTGATAAGCGTTGCCTTTTTCAGCTTCTTCTTTGGAAGCGAATACTCATAGTCCTCATACGCCACGCCGTCCCTGCCGTAGATATGCTCGATAAGATAGCCGAAGTCGTTCTTGTCCAAGCGTCGGAACTTGAAACGGCGGGAGATTTTATTTTCCAGCAATTTCTCCATTTTCATGTAGCGGTTGATTTCATCATCTGGCATGGAGATAAAGTCATTCATCAGCGTATGGTTGACCTCGTTCAAGAACTCTTTGAATGTCATAAAAGCTGACTTCTTCATGCTGTCCAGACTGACTTTTTCCTCGGTCACAATGAGCTTGAAGCCGATAAAAAAGCGGTAGTCCACTTGATTGTCGCCAATCATGGAAACAAGGGCTTCCGTCTGTTCATCTATCTTCTGTATCGCCACATCACGAAGTCGCCCCGTCACCAATCTTTTTGACTGCTCCTGTATGCTTCTTACGGAGCTTTCCGTCGCTATCTGCAAGGCGTGTATCTTCCCCTCACGGGACTGTGCGATAAGCTGACGGAAGCTGTCATGGACGATAAACTTCTGTTCTGCTGACAGAAAAGAATAGTTATACGGTATCAGCTCATAGTAGGCGAATACCTCATTGTCCTTGTTCCAGACAAGGTTGTTGTCGATATACTTAATCGGGAACATACATCACACTCCTAACCGCCGTGACAGGTTCACTGAAAACTTCCTTTTCCAGCTTCACGGCTTTTCCTGCATAGGTTACTTTTGGTCGCAAGGCAAATGTAATCTGAGATTTCAAGAAGCTGTAAGGCTTCTTGCCGTCAAAGGTCTTTTGGCTCATAAACCATGTGAGGGCAACGGGAATACCAAAGTATTTCAGAAATGCCCCCTCGATAAGCGATAACGGCGGTAAGTCCCCTAAGAGAATGACGGTAAACTCTGTGATGACAAACCACGTTATCTGGGTAAAGGTAACGGGAAACGGGAGAGTAAAGTCATTGATTGCGTATAAGACTTTCTCCACGTTCCAGATACCCGTGTAGCTCTTAATCTTCTTCAATTCGTTTCAGCTCCTTTCGTTGTAATGGAAAAGGACAGCCATTTTTCAGACTGTCCTTGATAGAAAAAAGCTGGCAGGTAGCGACCTTGCCTGTCGCTGATCTGTCAGCTCTAATATGGTATCTCGCATATCCCACGGCTTGTTTCAATGAACGTCCCCTCTATGGATAAGTCCCTGCCGTATGCTTCATAGTCGATATAGTTCTGCAACGGTAGCGGTATCTCGCCCAGCACTTGTAACTCGTCAATGAAGTAATAGGCAATGTCTGTCATGTCGTCACAGTCTGGATAGAAATAAATGTCGTCCTTGTGTTCGTAGACTTCTTCCAGACTTCCATAGTGGGAAACAAACTCGTCCAGAGCGTCTGTGATATAGTCGGGAAGCTCACAAATCATCTCGTACATCTCATTGAGTTCTTGAATGGAGATATACTCCCCGATTTCAATAGGGAAGTTGTCGGTATCATGGACAGCGTATTCCTCATA
>NZ_NFLA01000091.1:0-3766 GCF_002160675.1 Erysipelatoclostridium sp. An15 | reverse complement strand
AGCCAGCCCCAGCTATTGTCCACATAGAAGTCAAGCTGGTAGTTTTCCAGCGGGTACTGTGAATACAGGTTGTCCGCATTGACCGTATCATCAACCAGCCCCGTGGCATGAGCCACCGTCCCGAACAGGGAGAGGAACACAACAGAGGTAAAAATGACTATCAGAGCAATCTTGAAAAAGCGAAAGAGCTTCTTTTTTGTCAGAAGCCCCTTTATCCTATCTATCATCACTCCACCTCGCTTTTCACGGGCGGTCTGGTATCAAAGGCGTGCAACAATTCTTCAAAGACAGGGTGTATCTGCACCACGCCCACACGCCCGTACAAATCTTGAAGCAGGCATTGTCCGTTCTCCAAGTCACGAAGTCGTTTCTGGTTGTTCTCGTCGTCCTTGTCGATACCGAAAAATTCAAGGGTCTGCTTTATCTCGTTGATGTCGGTACTTCTAAAGGCAAACTTCAAACCGATATTGTTTTTCAAGCTCTCCTTTGACACGTCGCCAGAGGATTGTGTGACGAAGTACACGCCCGCCTGCATAGCACGTCCAGCTCTTACCAGCTTGTTTGAGAGGGTTTCGCCCTGTGCCACGTTGAGGAACGCCCACGCTTCATCTAAATCCACGATTTTAAAAATGCTTCTGTCACTGTGGATAAAATCAAGGGCAAAGGTGGAAATGACAATCAGCATAGCCACGGACAGCAGTTCAATGGTGGTGTATTCCTCAAAGGTCGTGTCCTTATCGGGGAGTACCAAGTCTGCCACCTGTATGATGTTGAGCTGGTTGTCCAAGCTGATAGCGTTCTTAACCGTTCCGTCGGAGAACAGCAGATGTGCAAAGTCATAGTCCGTAAAACTGTCGATATGGTCGGCAATATTGCGGGCAATCGCCGTTTCCTCTCTGCGTAGCTCGTCTATCACATGGAGAAGTCCTCGCTGATCGCTCTGGGTCACGGCTCGCACCGCTTTTCTAAGGACAGGGAATTTCTCGCCGTCCCTAGAGGAAATCCCCGTAAGGAATGTGAGAATGTCTATCGCCAGACTTTCAGCATCCTTTACATTCTTCATAATCACGAACGGGTCAAGAAGCCCAGCGTTTTCCTTATCGCTGGTAAGGTTTACGATATTGATTTCATGGGCTATCTCTAGGAGCGTTTCTTTCCAGTTGCCACGCTCGCTCTTAGGGTCGAGAATGACCGCCTGTCCGCCAAAGAGGACGGAATAATAGACAATCAGATTGTTGCAGAATGATTTTCCACCGCCAAGACTTCCCACAAAGGCAGAAGCCAGAGCATTGGTGACTGTCCCCTTGATACCCTGTGAAGCAAGGGACGGCTGTAAATAGACGTTTCTTCCCGTGTCCACGGAATAGCCGATATAGATACCTGTATTCTCGCCAAGCTGTTGTGTCGCCCCAAAGCCAAGCCCAGCCAAGAAGTCCGATTTCACATACTGCACATAGTCATTGATATAACGCTTGCTGGCGGGGAGAAATTCAGAGTGAAGCCCCAGCATATCCCCAGCAGGTCGGACTAACTTTACATTGAGGTCGTCGTAGAAGTCCTTGACCTCATCACAGCGTCGTTTCAGCTCGTCGAGGTCGGGAGCAGACACACGGATAACGTAAGAAAGTTTATACATACTTTCCTTGCTCTGGTCGAGGTCGGTTTCCAATTCGTCCACGCTGTCTAATGCGTCCACCACATTTGAGCTTGTTTCACTCCCAGACTGATAGGCGTGGTTGTCCAAATCTTTCAGCTCTTTCTTCTTGTTGCGGACAGTCGATAAGGCTTTTCTGTTCCCGACGATTTCCACATTCATGCTCGTATCAACAGGGAAAGTGAACTGCTGTTGCTGGAAATAGAAGATTTCCGACGACGGAAAATCCAGCTCGCCCACAATCGCATTGACGGTAAAGTAGGACACGAAGCTCTCGCTGTCCTCATGTTCCAGCCTTATGTATCGCTGGCTTTCCTCTATCAGACAGCGGGTCGGACGGATAAGGTCATACTGCTTAATGAGCGTTGCCTTTTTCAGCTTCTTCTTTGGAAGCGAATACTCGTAGTCCTCATACGCCACGCCGTCCCTGCCGTAGATATGCTCGATAAGATAGCCGAAGTCGTTCTTGTCCAAGCGTCGGAACTTGAAACGGCGGGAGATTTTATTTTCCAGCAGTTTTTCCATTTTCATGTAGCGGTTGATTTCATCATCTGGCATGGAGATAAAGTCGTTCATCAGCGTATGGTTGACCTCATTCAAGAACTCTTTGAACGTCATAAACGCCGATTTTTTCATGCTTTCAAGGCTGACCTTTTCCTCTGTCACAATGAGCTTGAAGCCGATAAAAAAGCGGTAGTCCACTTGATTGTCCCCAATCATGGAAACAAGGGCTTCTGTCTGTTCGTCTATCTTCTGTATCGCCACATCACGAAGTCGCCCCGTTACCAGCTTCTTTGACTGCTCCTGTATGCTTCTGACGGAGCTTTCCGTTGCTATCTGCAAGGCGTGTATCTTTCCCTCACGGGACTGTGCGATAAGCTGACGGAAGCTGTCATGGACGATAAATTTCTGTTCCGCAGAGAGGAAACTGTAATTATACGGTATCAGCTCATAGTAGGCGAACACCTCATTGTCCTTGTTCCAGACAAGGTTGTTGTCGATATACTTAATCGGGAACATACATCACACTCCTAACCGCCGTGACAGTTTCGCTGAACACTCCCTTTTCCAGCTTCACGGCTTTTCCTGCATAGGTCACTTTTGGTCGCAGGGCAAACGTAATCTGCGATTTCAAGAAGCTGTAAGGCTTCTTGCCGTCAAAGGTCTTTTGGCTCATGAACCATGTGAGGGCAACGGGAATACCGAAGTATTTTAGAAACGCTCCCTCGATAAGCGATAACGGCGGTAAGTCCCCTAAGAGAATGACGGCAAATTCCGTAATGACAAACCACGTTATCTGGGTAAAGGTAACGGGAAACGGAAGAGTAAAGTCATTGATTGCGTATAAGACTTTCTCCACGTTCCAGATACCCGTGTAGCTCTTAATCTTCTTCAATTCGTTTCAGCTCCTTTCGTTGTAATGGAAAAGGACAGCCATTTTTCAGACTGTCCTTGATAGAAAAAGCTGACAGTAGCGACTTAATCTGTCGCTGATCTGCCAGCTCTAATATGGTATCTCGCATATTCCTCGGCTTGTTTCAATGAATGTCCCCTCTATGGATAAGTCCCTGCCGTATGCTTCATAGTCGATATAGTTCTGCAACGGTAGCGGTATCTCGCCCAGCACTTGTAACTCGTCAATGAAGTAATAGGCAATGTCGGTCATGTCCTCACAGTCTGGATAGAAATAAATGTCGTCCTTGTGTTCGTAGACTTCTTCCAGACTTCCATAGTGGGAAACAAACTCGTCCAGAGCGTCCGTGATATAGTCGGGAAGCTCACAAATCATCTCGTACATCTCATTGAGTTCTTGAATGGAGATATACTCCCCGATTTCAATAGGGAAGTTGTCGGTATCATGGACAGCGTATTCCTCATAATAGCTGTTCAGCCCGATACGCTCCGCAACATCTTCCTCGTCGATAGGGAAAGAGAACCAATCCCCGACAAGTTCGCCCTCGTTGTACTTGCCAAGATTAGCGATATACACCCTCATGTCGTCAACCATAGGCACACACCTCTTTTCTACGGAAGTTCATAGATACCGTGGTCGGTTTCCACAAAGCGTCCGTTGTCGTCAAGGTACTGCCCGTAGGCTTCAAAATCGAAATA
>NZ_NFLA01000090.1:0-4176 GCF_002160675.1 Erysipelatoclostridium sp. An15 | reverse complement strand
TTGTTTTTTGGCTTTAATCGAGCATTGGCGATGTCATGTTCATGGCAAAGAATAGTTATGGTTTTTGCAGTTAATATTTTAGCGATAGTTTTATTGATACTGTTAAAGCGTTTAAAAATATTACCAGGTGAAAAACTTTTAGACCATCAAGCTAATTTATTTATTATATTTAATTTCTTTGTGTTATATGCATTAATACTAAAAATATAAGCTACATTAAAAACTGAACTATAAAAAGCATTCTTCTTTACAAACTTTCCTAACAGACAACTAACATAAACAAAATCAAATGCCCAAATACATGTATTAGAAACCATATATTCTTGTAAAACTAAAGAATTTGTTCCTGTCAATAAATAATTTATGATCGAATAAAAAAATCCTAAACATAGAATCTTTTTAAACGCAATTTTTCTTTTAGACAAAAACATTAAAACAAAGGTAAGAGAAATCACATAGACTAAACAAAATAAATACTCTAATAAATTAGCAATCATCTGTATTTTCCAAAAAAGATTCGTTTTATCAAAGTACGATTACGAACACTTACTTCAAA
Source organism: Erysipelatoclostridium sp. An15 (assembly GCF_002160675.1). NCBI lineage: Bacteria > Bacillati > Bacillota > Erysipelotrichia > Erysipelotrichales > Coprobacillaceae > Thomasclavelia > Erysipelatoclostridium sp. An15. The sequence goes on along the minus strand of NZ_NFLA01000090.1, from coordinate 3,620 downwards.
ACGACTATTAACCCCTTCTAAATAAACATTATCATTTTGAAAATCAATAATTTTATTTTGGTTTATAATTGTATCCCGATTAATCTTTATAAAACGATTATCTAATTTCTCTCTTACTTTTTTTAATGTCACATTTTTTATCATTAAACTTTTATTTTTATAAACAATCGAAACAATTCGTCCCCCTAAAAACTGGCAATAAATAATATCATTAATTCTAACCAATGTTTCTTGACCATGAACATTAAAACTAACAGTATAATTATCTTTAATTAATGTTATCATTTCATCAACTTTATTATATAACTCATTTTCTAAGTTGCTTTTAGAAATATATCCATAAACATTTGGTCCAAACGCTTCTTTAATTCGTGTATCATAATTAGTAATAAAAACAATTTTAGTATCAAGATTCTTTTTAGAAAATTCAATTCCATCAACATCAGGCATATCAATGTCCAACAAAATAAAATCCAAATCACGATCTATTTCTTTAACCGAACGATATAAAAATAATGATAACCCCTGATAATGTGTTTTTAATTTATCATTGATTACTGTTAGCCAATTTGGCTGATCATCAATTATCCCTATTTTAATCACACTATCGTCCTCCATATTTATCATAAAAATAGCTGTAATAATCTATCTATAATTATTACAGCTCCCATTTCAAAACCATTTATATTAAATATGCTGGTTGCGGCATAATAACTTATTTAAAACTATCCAAATTACTAAGATTATTAATCCATAATAAAATACTTCACTTAACATAACATAATTACTCATTAAACAATATCCATAATACATAGATATTAATAAAGCAACTGTGTTTAATAAAAATAAAACAATTAGATTCCCTCGATAACGCACTAATTTTAAATAATGAACTCCTGCTAAGATACCAGCACTTAATAAAGTTATTATATAACTCGCTAATGAAGAAAACTGCATATTCATACAAACATTTAAATAAAGAATAGCAACAGAAATTATCGGCTGAATAAAATAATAACAAATTCCATAAAATAGCCCTTTATTAAGTTCTTTACACATTATAGCAATTATTAAAATATTAACGGGATAAAACGCTACATATCCAACAGTATTTTTAGTTAGGTCCATTGATAATAGAAAATAATTAATAATAATACTAATTACACTAATAATCATAATTTTATTTTTATTATCATCCAATAGATGAACTATTTGAAGCATCGCTGCTATAATAATAATCTTAACCATTTCTTCTAATAATATAGTCATTGTATTAATTCCCTTTCCCATGTTATTAGATTATTTGTTAGTAAATATACTTTTTTATATTATAGCGTGAAAATAGGATTTTAGCAAATTATGACTTTTTTCTTGTTAAAATGATAAAAATCGCCATAAAAAAAGAAGTATTAAAGACACTAGTCTGTATACTTCAATCTTAAAATATAATATTATAAATTATTCATATTTATGAGCCATTTTTGGCTCCATGTAAATAATATGTTTGACATTTCTTTAAAATCAATAACTCCACCATTTTTTATCGTTAAAAAAGTATCAACAATAATACGTTCTTCAGGTAAAACAATTTTCAATAATTCACTTTGCTGTCTAATATAATGACCTGTTTGTTTAAAATAAATTGCTTGAACAACAAAAGATGCTGCTTTATATAACCCCTTTAAAATATCTTCACTTTTATCATACAACATATTATGTACACATCCATGATAAATATTGCATACACCTGTTTTAATTGCTCTATTTAATGCAGTATCATCAATCAATACCAATAAATCATCAAGGCTACCTTTTATCGGCTTAGTATCATAATAAAATTGGAAAAGATCGGCAGCATCCCAATTCATCAGTTCACCTTTTCCAGAAAGAAAACCACATATTAATTCACGATATGATAAAGTATCCAGCATTCTATCATAAATTTGAAGATCATTAATCGTCAATTCATCAAGTATTACCACCATGTCAATATCACTATTTTCAGTTGCTTCACCTCGAGCATAACTTCCCTGAATCCCAACAAACCATACCCGTTGTTTAAATGTTTCATCCAATGCTTTCAAGAAATATTTCATCCAGATATCTATATCAATCATTTTTAATCACCTCACCTTTCATATATTAGAAATTCAAAAACTATTACATTTTAACTATTTTTTTAATAGTATTTGCTGTTCTTATCGTTAATCTATTACTGATATCAATACTGGCTGTTTTTTGCCACCAGTTTGTTTTTCGGTACTCCTTCCTATTAAAAGACCAGAAAATTACATTATCATAATTTTCAATCTTTTCCAATTCTTTTTTAGGTTCACCAATTTCATCATATACTTTTGAAAATGTAGCCGGAGCTAAAATAAAAATAAGATTATCATAAATTTCTTTATTGTCAGTTCCCCACCAATCAGGTGCATGATTTAAAATATCTTCAAGTCCTACTTTTGTAATAACCAAAACCGGAATTTCAAAACCAAAACTAGCTTCTAATTTTACCTCAATTTGTTCTTTTAAATACCCCAAATCATCTTTTGCACTTAAAAAAATAACATTACCACTATTTAAATATGTTTTTACTTCCGTAAATCCCCATTTTTCAAACTCTTTTTTTAATTCTGCCATTGGAACCTTATTTTTACCACCTACATTGATTCCTCGCAAAAAAGCTACATATTTTTCCATTTTAATAATTACCTTTATTATAAAATCTCACTCTAATTCCCTGCAAGTATAACATAATCGTTAAATGTATAATTGTCTTTTGCGGATTTTTATATTCATAATATCCAAATTTCACGTCCTATTCATAGTTTCCTAGCAAACAGGTATCATTACAGATATCACACATATTTCTCATTAAGCACACTATCTACATGTTGCTAGTAACATGTAATTATGTATTTCAACAAGAAAGTATTTAAGCTTTCCCTTTATGCAATATAGCGCTCATTTGGATAATATAGGTATAACATTTTTGCCATCTCAAATCCTTGTAAAATAAACGTTCCAGATGCTCTATAGCATAACATTGCTTCACATCCATATTCCCATTATTGTTTTCTATATGTATATACAATTCCAATTAAAGAACCAATAAAAACCAATGGCGCTAATCTTACAAACAAAAATTCAAAGCCATGTAATAGAGTGCCTACAATTGCCAACTCAGGATCGTTAAAATTCCAAGTCAAATATTCACTATTAATACCTGCAAAAGCAATAAATACTACTACAATGATTGCACACACTGTAATGAACAAACAACGAATTGTTCGAACTCTCATTTCATTTCTTTTCGCAAGCTGAAGATTGATAACTTCAAGTTTTTCAGAAATATTCTTTAAACTTCCCTCATTCAAACTTTCTTCATGTATAGTTTCTCCAAGCAGAGTACTTACAGAAGTATCAAATTCTTCTGCTAATAAGACAAGCAAACTTGAATCAGGAACCGATAACCCTTTTTGAATTCCGATATCGGAATTCAGCGGGATATCCCGACTTTCTAAAGATTCCGATAAATAAAAACATAAGACCAACTATCTTTGATGATAATTGGTCTTTTTTGATGTGAACTGATTAAAATGTCGGAATCTTTTATAGAC
>NZ_NFLA01000009.1:0-70662 GCF_002160675.1 Erysipelatoclostridium sp. An15 | reverse complement strand
TGAATTAATTTAATATCACTTTGTTTAACTAATAATTCTGCAATCCGATAAACATCACTAACATAATTACAAATAACTCGGACACCAGCGATATCAGTTAAATTTTCAACCATTGATTCTAATGAAACCTCAAGGTTTCTTTTCTTTAGTTTGTTTACAATACTATCTAGAGATTTTAATCGGTACTCCATATGATGAATAGGATTATGATCATGTTTTATTTTAAATTCATCATCAAGAATCTCTAATTTGGTCCTTATTTCTTTAATACCAGCTTCATAAACTTGTTGTAAAACAAGAAATTCTTTAACTGGCTGGTTTAATTTGATTTGAGAATTTAAAGATCCCAAGGAGTCAGTAACAATTTCTTTTTGCATTATTCGATTATTCATAAAACTTAATACCTCTTTTAAATATTTTTTGTATAACTTAATCATAGTTGGTAATAATGAACTTGAGGTGAACTATATGAAAAAAACAGTTATAATCTTATTAATTTTAATGAACATCGTAACCGTAGATGCTTCTGGCAATGAACCTAAATATAAAATAATAGCTAATAGTAACAGCGATGAAGATATAGAAACAATGTATGAAATTAAAGACTCTTTAATCAAAGATTATCAACAATGGGTTAAAAGTGTTGATGACGTTGATCAGGCTTTAGCCGATCATCAAAAAAACTATAATGCTAAATATTACAATGGTGAATATAAGATTGTTTTAGGTGAAGGTAAGGGAAAAAAATTGACCGGAGCATTAAAGACAAGTTATTGTGTTACAAGTAAGGAAATAAAAAAGAAATCATTTTTGGCAGAATTATTTTCATAACTATCGAAAGATAGTTTTTTTTATTAGCTATAAAAATAAAAATTACAGTTAATAAATATTGGCTATTATTTCAAATACCGTTTTATGTTTAAAATAAAAATGTTTCGTTAATAATTTAAGAGGTGAAACATATAATAAAATTAGAGGTGGAACATGTTAACAAAATTTGATGAACAAGCCCAAAAAGCAATTGTAGTAGCTGAAAGCATTGCCTTTGATTTAGGACACAATAATGTTGGCAGTGAGCACTTATTACTTTCATTATTGAAGATAAGTGATTGTAAATTGCGAGACTTAGTAAAAGAATACGGTGTAAATGAAAAAAACATATATGAAGATATAAAAAGGTTGTTTGGGACAAATGATGATCAACCTTTTTATATGGAATATAGTGATGCTGTAAAGAATATTTTAGAAACAGCTGTGGAAATAACAAATAAGCAAAATAAAAGTAAAGTAACGCTTAATATCTTAACAATTTCTTTATTGAAAAATACCGAATGTGTAGCACATGAGTTATTAAAAAAATATCATGTAGATTTTGATGATATTATTTATCAGTTAAATGAAAGTAGTGAATTAGAAACAAAATTAGATCAAATACCTTCATTAGTAAATCTAAATAAGAAAGTAAAACAAAGTGAACACTTAATTATTGGTCGTAAAAAAGAATTAGAAAAATTATGTATGATTTTAAGTAAGAAAGAAAAAAATAATGCTTTGATCATTGGAGAAGCTGGTGTTGGTAAATCAGCTTTGGTAGAAAAACTAGCCTATTTAATTAATCAAAATAAAGTAAATGATGGATTGAAGAAAAAAATTATTTATGAGTTAAGTTTATCTAGTATTGTAGCTGGAACAAAATATCGAGGAGAATTTGAGGAAAAATTACGAAAAATCATCGACAAAGTTAAAGACATGGATAATGTAATTATTTTTATTGATGAAATTCATAATATAATTGGTGCTGGTGGTGCTGAAGGAGCCATTGATGCAGCAAATATTTTAAAACCATATTTAGCTCGTAAAGATCTAACTATTATTGGTGCTACGACTACTGAAGAGTACTATCAGCATTTTGAAAAAGACCAGGCCATGAATCGTCGTTTTAGTGTTATTACTTTAAAGGAAAATACTAAAGAAGAAACATTAGAAATATTACAAAAGACAAAACTATTTTATGAACGATTTCATCAGATTGAAGTCAATGATGAGGTGTTGACATATCTTGTAGAAAATGTCGATCGTTATATTAAAAATAGAACATTTCCTGATAAAGCTATTGATATATTTGACTTAGCTTGTGTAAAAGCTCGATTTAAACAACAGCATATTATTACTAAAAAAATTGTAAAAGAGGTAATTGAAGAATATACATCTATAAAGATAAATGATAACTATGATTTTGAAAATATTAAAGCAAAACTAAATCAAAAAATAGTTGGTCAAAGTAAAGCAATAGAACAAATTGTTAATCAATTAAAGCTCTCGAAAGATTCATTGCAGCCTAAAGTAATGATGTTTTTAGGAAATAGTGGTGTTGGTAAAAGTGAGACGGCTAAAGAATTAGCTAGATTGTTATCAAGAAAATTAATTCGTTTAGATATGAGTGAATATCGTGATAGCAGCAGTGTTCAAAAAATTATTGGTGCTGCTCCAGGTTATGTTGGCTATGATAAGCCAAGTTTATTATTAGGACAATTGCAAACTTATCCTAAAAGTGTTTTATTATTAGATGAAGTGGATAAAGCTAGTCCTGATGTTTTGAGTTTGTTTTTACAGGTATTTGATGAAGGGTATTTAGAAGATAGTCATAAACGTAAAGTATATTTTAATAATACAATTATTATTATGACATCTAATAAAGGAGTAGTTAAAAATCAATTAGGATTTAAAAAAGGTAATAATTTTAGAAAGGTCAATGGTTTTTTTAGCGAAGAATTTATTAGCCGGATTGATGAGATTATAAGTTTTAAAAATCTTAGTAAACAGGATTTAAAGAAGATTATTAGAAAACATTTTAAAGAAAAGATTAGAGAAGAGGATATTGAAAATATCTTAGATGAATATAATATGGAATTACAAGGGCGCGGTATTATTAAAGCAGTAAATAAATATTTATTGAAAAAGGTAAAAACTTAAATTTAAGTTCTTACCTTTTTTACTATAAAAATAATAATTAAAATAAAAACAATGATGATAGAATAACGTTGTAAATAAAAACTAATCAGCTGCCAGTTATCACCTAAAAAAATTCCAAAATATACTAAAACAGCATTCCAAATTAAACTACCAATAATTGTATAAATAGAAAAATTAAAAAAGTTCATTTTAGTAATTCCCGCTGGAATTGATATCAAAGAACGAATAATTGGAATTAATCTTCCTAGAAAAACAATAATCTTACCATATTTATCAAACCAGTTGATTGAACGATATACAGAGTCATTATTAAAATGAAGTTTAATAGTCAAAAAAGAAATTAAACGATTATAATCAATTAAATAACCACAGAAATATAATATAACAGCTCCTAAATAAGAACCTAAAGTAGCAACAATAATTACACCCGGAGGATCAAGATTGGAAATTGTAGTTAAAAAACCACTAAAAGTTAAAATCAATTCACAAGGAATTGGTGGGAAAATATTTTCTAAAGTAATTAATACTAAAATGGCTTTATAACCATAAAGATTAATAAATTCTATAAAGCTAGTTAACATTATTTCTCTCCTTTGGTTATGGGAATAATTTTATAAGCAAGATAGATTAAACAAGAATCAAATGGTAAAAATAAAATTGTTGAAACTAGATTAAAAAATGTATGCATATATGCTATTTGCATTGAATAGTTTGAAGTTAAATTTTCGATAAAAGAAACAAAAGGAATAAAATAAGATGCTACTACAAAAACTAATGTACCAATAATATTGATCAAAACATGAATGACACTTAATCGTTTAGCGTTGGGATTACCATTAATAGAACTTAAAAAAGCTGTAATACAAGTACCAATATTCTGACCATAAATAACATTAGTGGCCATATTAAAACTGATTAATCCTTTTTTATAGATTGTTTGTAAAACTCCAACAGAAGCAGTAGAACTTTGAATGATTGCTGTAAATAAAGTTCCAGCTAAAATAGCTATTAAAGGATTATTTAATTGAGAAAATAAGTTCATAAAAAAAGTAGATTTTTGAATTGGGGCAAGAGAAAGTGACATTGCATCCATGGCTAAAAAAATCAAACCTAAGGCCATTAATAATCGGCCCAAGTATGTTATTTTGTTTTTAAAAAACATCAGGATAAAACCAATAATACAAAGATAAATCGCTGATTGACCCAAATCCAAAGCAATCATTAAACCAGTAACTGTTGTACCGATATTAGCGCCTAAAACAATCCAGGTAGCTTGATACAAAGAAATTAAATGACTATTAAGCAAACCAATAAGAATAATAGTCATCGTTGAAGAACTGTGGATGATGGCGGTAATTAAAGTACCGGTTAATACACCTACATATTTATTTGCCGATAGATGATATAAGATTTTTTTTAATTTATCGTTTGCTAAGGTATCTAAGCTAGATGATAGAATGTGCATACTAAAAAGGAAAACACCTAAACTTAAAATAAAACCAATTATATTTTTAATGATTGATCACACCCTTTTTATTAAATTATATTAATTAGTTGGTAGATAATGTTTATTTTCAAGATAATCATTAAATGATACAATAATCTAAAAGGGAGTGAGAAAATGGATTATAGTGCAATTGTATTGTGTGCTGGAAAAGGTAGTCGTAGTGGCCTTAGCTATAATAAGATGTTATATCGATTTAATGATAAAACAGTCTACGAAATGACGATGTCGGTATTTCTTCAGGATCAAAGATGTAAACAAATTGTAGTAGTGACTAAAGAAGATGAAATTAACGAGATTAAAGAATTAGTTAATGATAAGCGAATTGTTTATGTTTTCGGTGGTAAAGAAAGACAAGATAGTGTTTATAATGGTTTACAGGTAGTAGATCAAAAGATCGTATTGATTCATGATGGAGCAAGACCCTATTTAACAATCGATAATATTGATAGTTTATTAGAATGTTTAACTAATAATGATGCTTGTTTATTAATGGTTCCTGTTAAAGATACAATTAAGTTATGCCAGGATGGTAAAGTAGTTGAAACACTACCTAGAAATTTATTAATGCAAGCTCAAACACCACAAGCTTTTAAAACTAGTTTAATTAAAGAGTGTTATCAAAAAGCTAAAGATGAAAAATACGAAGCAACAGATGATGCTTCATTAGTAGAAAAGTTTACTGAAGTACCTGTAATGTCTGTTCTTGGAAGCTATGAAAATATTAAAATTACTACTCCAGAGGATTTAAAATGACAAAAGCTAAAATAATAAGTAAATTGATTATTATTGTTGTTTTAATAGGTTTAATTACTGGAGCTGGTTATTACCAGTATTTATTACTGATGGATAAAGATTCAAATATAATAATTAATCGAATTACGGCTCAAATAATAAGTGTCTCTAAGGATACAGTTACAATTAGAGATGATAAAAATAGTGAATATAAGTTAGATAAGTCCCTTTTAAATGATTCAAAAAATTTGATTTTTGGTAATGATATTACAATTAGTTATACTGGTGATATTAAAAGTGAATATGAGATAATAAATAGTAAGGTTACCGAAAATAAAATTATCAATGCTGATATTAGTTTAGATAAACGAAAGGAATTATCAAATATAGTACAAGCAATGACCATTGAAGATAAAGCTGGTCAATTGTTATTAGTATTAGATTCAAAAAACTTATTAACCGATCAAACAATGAGTGGCTGTGTATTATTTGAAGATGATTTTGCCAATAAATCTCGAAATGAAGTAATTGAAAATATTGAAAGATATCAAAGCAATGCCAAATACCCAATGATTATTGCTGTAGATGAAGAAGGTGGTTCTGTAGTTCGTGTCAGTAAATATTTGCGAGATAACCGTTTTAGATTACCTCAAGATGTTTATAAATCAGGAGGAATGGATTCAATAATAAGTGATGCGACAGAAAAATCAGAATATCTAAAAGAATTTGGAATAAATGTTAATTTAGCACCAGTAGCTGATGTTGCAACAAATGAAGATGATTATATTTATAGACGCTCATTTGGAGTGGATGCTGATGCAACTAGTAATTATGTAAGAAATGTTGTAATGGCTATGAGTGATATAAAAATGGGTAGTGTTTTAAAACATTTTCCTGGTTATGGAAGTGCTCCTGGTAGTGGTGGAACTTATCATGATAGTCGAGATTTTAATAGTTTAAAAAATAATGATTTATTACCGTTTAAAGCTGGTATTGAAGCTGGAGCTAATAGTATATTAGTAACTAATAATATTATTGATAGTGTCGATAATCAAAATCCCGCTACTTTATCTAAAGATATTCATGATCTTCTAAGGGAAGATTTAAAATATAATGGGGTTATTATGACTGATGACGTTACTGATTTAAATAATAATGAATTTGGAAATGATAGTGAAATAGTGATTAAAGCTATAAAAGCTGGCAATGATTTAATTATGACAAGTAGACCACAAATCTATTTTGAAAGTCTTATAACAGCAATAAATAATGATGAGCTATGTTTAAATGAATTAGATCTTTCAGTTTTAAGAGTTATAGCATGGAAAGACAGCTTAGATATTATTTAAAAAAGATGATTTAATCAAACAAATTATTGCTTTGTTTAAAAAGTTGTGCTATTATAACTAAGCATGTAAAAATATTAATTTACTGCCTGCTTATTCAAAAAGAAATAAGCCGATAGACCATAGGAGGTATAGAAGATGAACAAGTATGAAATTATGTTTATTGTAAAACCTGACGTTGAAGAAGACGCTAGAAATAAGTTAATCGAATATTTCAAAGGTGTTTTAACAGCTAATGGTGGAACAGTAGATAACGTTAACGAATGGGGTTTACGTGATTTAGCTTATGAAATCAAAGACTACAAAAAAGGTTACTATGTAGTTGTTGATACAACTTGCAGTGGAGCTGATATCGCTGAATTTGAACGTTTATCAAACATTAATGCATCTGTATTACGTCATTTAACACTTCGTAGATAGGAGGCATTATCGATGATTAATAGAGTAGTTCTTGTCGGACGCATGACTAGAGATCCTGAATTAAGAAGAACACCACAAGGTGATGCGGTTACTTCATTTACTTTAGCAGTAAATCGTAATTTTACTTCTAGAGATGGACAACAACAAGCAGATTTTATTAACTGTGTTGTTTGGCGTAAACCAGCAGAAAATGTGGAAAGATATTGTTCTAAAGGAAGTTTAGTTGGTGTTGAGGGAAGAATCCAAACTCGTAGTTATGATAACCAACAGGGGCAAAGAGTTTATGTAACTGAGGTTATCTGTGATAGTGTTCAATTTTTAGAAACAAAAGCTGCTAGAGAGAAAAATCAAACTCAAATGCAGCAACAACCACAAAATAATGATAATTTCTATGATATGAAAACAGTTGAATTAGAAAAAGAATTTGATAATTCATTGAATACTTTTGATATCATGGAAGATGATATTCAGTTTTAATGAAAGGAGCTAAAAAAATGGCATTTAGAAAACAAAGAATGGGTAGAAGAAAAGTTTGCTACTTCACAAAAAACAAAATTACTTACATCGATTATAAAGATGTTGAATTATTAAAAAGATTTATTTCAGCTAACGGTAAAATTATTCCAAGACGTGTAACTGGAACTAGCGCTAAATATCAAAGACAATTAGCTACAGCTATCAAACGTGCTCGTCAAATGGCATTATTACCATACGTTGGTGAATAATAAAATAATTAGATATTAAAAACCTCGATTTATCGAGGTTTTTTGTTTTCTTTGAAGGATTGACATCAATATGTATTTTTGCAAAGATACACTAAAAAACGGTTGATTAAGACTTTTCCATAACTATTATATTTTTTTGATAAGGTTTATCAATATTGATTATGAGGTTATCAAAATTAATATTAGTTAAAATAAGAGCTAATAATTTTCCATTATATAGGCCGGTAAAATATAAGATTGTAAATATAATGCTATCAATTCCATTATCATAATAATCAATAAGTTTTTTATATATTACTATTTTTGGCATTTATGTTATCCTATACTTTTGACAGATTTGTATGGACCAACTTTCAAGCTACAGGATTAGCTTTTATAATTAAAAATAGTGTTTATAATACCATTGATTTTATTTTGATAAGCAAGAGAATTAAGTGTTTAGTTTTGTCAAAGATGCATATCCATAGTTGTTATTTTATTCGTCCTTTTATTTTTAAAATAGGAAAGAATATGATTGATAATAATATTTTCTTTGGTTATTTTTGGTTTAATTCGATAGTTAGAAATGGAAAAATAATGGGGATATATAATATGTTTATTGGATAATGAAAAAAGGGCTAAATTATCAAATGATTTTTAGTCCTTTTTCTTTAAAACTATTTTTTTGAAGATCACTTATTAAATGATCAGAAATGAGTAAATGAATGTCATTTAATTTTAGAATATTTTTTTTGGATTTTTTTCCAAATTTGGTTGAGTCCATAACTGCAATACATTGATGAGATTTATTGACTAGTGTGTTTATTATCGGAAAATCATTATAGCGAAAATCAGAGAAGCCATTTTCTAGACTTACAGCATTTATAGATAAAAAAGCAATATCAGGATTATAGAGACTAAATTCATTTTCACATGTTTGGCCATAAAATGAATTTTCTTTTTTATCTAAAAAACCACCTATACAAATAATATCAATAAATGGACTATTTTTGAGAATTTGTATGACAGATAGATTATTTGTAATAACTGTAAAAGGAAATTTTAAAGAAAGCATTTCTGACGCTAAAATGGTATTAGTAGTACCCGAATTTAAAGCTATAGTTGAATTTTCTTTAATCATCATGATGGCTTTTTTGGCAGCTTCCCTTTTTAATTCTATGTTCTTTATTTCTCTTTCATGAAAAGTAGAGATAACTGTTGTATTATCAATACTGGCAGCTCCGCCACGAGCACATTTTAATAAGCCTTTTTCTTCCATTTTTTTTAAATCTCGACGAATAGTATCGATTGATACATCTAATATATTGACTAAATCCATAGTTTTTACAAATGATTTTTTTTCTAATTCTTTTTTGATATATTCTTCTCTTTCCTGATATAACATGATTTCACCTCACATATGATTATAGCTTATATCAAAACAATAAACAAAATAAAAATCAAACTTAATGCAAGTTTTACTTTAAAATAACGGTAATTTAACGCAAAAACATGCATTATACTGTAATATAATGCATGTAAAAGCAAAATAAAGCAAAAAGGAGAAAAAAAATGGAAAATATTCAATTAGTTATATTTGATTGGGCAGGTACAACTGTAGATTATGGATGTATAGCACCATTAGATGTATTTCAAAAAGTATTTGCTGAAAAGCAAATTGATTTATCTTTAGAAGAAGTATGTAAGCCAATGGGGATGGGGAAAAAGGATCATATCCGTACTTTATTGCAAACAGAAAACGCAACTAAACAATGGTATGAAATTTATGGAAGAAACTGGACTGAAGACGATGTTGAAGAATTATTTAAAAATTTTAATCAGACACTATTAAAAAATTTACATCAATACTGTACACCAATAGACGGTGTTTTAGATACGGTTGATATTTTAAGAAAAAGTGGAATAAAGATTGGTTCTACAACAGGGTATACCAAAGAAATGATGGATATTGTTGTACCTGAATCAAAAAAATTAGGGTATGAACCTGATTATTTAGTTACATCAGAAATGGTTGGAACAGGAAGACCACATCCGTTTATGATTTATGAAAATATGAGACATTTTGATATTTTTCCACCTAAATGTGTCATTAAAGTAGGAGATACTGCTACTGATATTAAAGAAGGAAAAAATGCAGGAGTATGGAGTGTAGGAATTGTTAAAGGATCAAGTGCTTCGCAAATGACTCCTGAAATGGAACAGAACTTATCAGAAGCAAAGAAAAAAGTTTATTATGAAAAAGCTGTAAAGGTTTTTAAGGAAGCGGGAGCGGATTTTATCATTCATTCTATTAAAGATTTACCGCAATTAATTGATCAGATCAATGTAATGCTTCAAAGAGGAAATGACGATGGAAAAATTTTATAATCCTGTAAAAATTTATCAGGGAAAAGACAGTTTACAAGAATTGAAAAATACAGTAAATGAATTAGCGGCAAGAAATATTTTGCTATTAACATATCATCAAGATGTTATGAAACATGAAGTGATGAATGAGGTACTTGATATTTTGGATCAGTATCACGTTGTAACTAAAGTATTTACTGTATCAAATCCTGATATCAATGATTTATACCAATTATACAATGATACAAAAGATGAAAGTATAGATTTAGTTATTGCTGTAGGTGGTGGTAGCGTCTTAGATGTGGCAAAATCACTTTGCTGTTTATATGCTGATAAGGATGATTCTGTTAATGATATACGTCATAAAATAAAAAATAAACAGTATAAAAAGCCAAAATGCCATTGGTTGGGTTTACCAACAACTTGTGGAACTGGTAGTGAAGTGACATGCTGGGCAACAATCTGGGATCGCGAACAAGAAAGTAAACTATCGTTAGAAAGTCAGCAAAACTATGCATATGCTGTATTTGTTGATCCAAGACTGCTTATTTCAATGCCAAAATCATTGGTTGTTTCTAGTGCATTAGATGCAACTGCCCATGCTACTGAAGCTTATTGGGCTAAACATACTAATATGATTTCTAAAATTTATGCATTGTCAGCAATTCAAATGATTTTGCCACATTTGGAAGCAATTATGGCAGGTGATCAAAGATTAGTACATTATGATGCTTTATCGAAAGGAAGCATGTTGGCTGGAATGGCATTTTCCAATACTAAAACAACTGCATGCCATTCAATATCATATCCATTGACACTTAACTACAATATCCCCCATGGGGCTGCAGTTAGCTTATTGATAGAACCGGTGATGAAAAAGAATTTAATGATTCTTGATAATCAGGAACAGCTATTATCAGCATTTGGTGTTAAAAATGTAGATGAGCTTGGCTCAAAAATAAAAAATTATTTGCAACAAGTAGGAATCGAAACTTCTTTAAAAAAATGGAATGTAAAAAAAGAAGATTTGAAAGTTTTGGTTTCCCATTGTTTCACTGCAGGACGGATGGAAAATAATCCACGTGATTTGGATGAAAATGATGTTTATGACATTTTAGAAAGTATCTATTAAAGGGGAGTCTATATGAAAAAATTAGGTTTATTATTGATGATATTTTGTTTAAGTTTTTCATTAACAGGATGTGGCAATAAAGAAGAAAAAGTATTAACAATAGCTTATGCACCTAATGAATCGACAGAACAGAGTACAGATGCCAGAAATGGTTTGGCTAAAGATTTAGAAGAAACTCTTGGGGTTGAAGTAAAAGAAATACAAGCTACAGATTATAATGCTATTGTAGAAGCTTTAAGAACGGGGAAAGCAGACATGGCTTATATGGGGGCTTTGGCGGTTGCTTTAGCAAATGAAAGAGCTCAGGCAGAACCGATTGTTATGAAAGCTGTTGATGGCGATAAGGAAAAAGCTATCTATCATTCCTTGTTAGTAACAAAGAGTAATCGTAGTGATATTAATACGATTAAGGATATTAAAGGGAAGACAATGGCTTTTGTTGATCCAGAATCTACATCAGGAAATTTAGTTCCTACTTCAGAAATCATTAATGCTTTTAGCAATGAGAAATTAACATCTAATACATTACATACAAATGGAAAATTTTTTGAAGCAGTCAGTTATTCGGGAAAACATCAGGCTGGATTGCAAGCTGTAATCAAAGGTGATGTTGATGTAGTTCCTATTTCAGATCAGATATTAGCATCAGAAATTAGTAATGGAAATGTTAAGGAATCTGATATTAAAATTATTCATCAGTCTGATCCAATACCAGCAGAAGGTTTTGTTGTCAGTAAGAATATGGATAAAAAGATGAAGCAACAGATTCAGGATTTCTTAATTGATTATAATAATAAAGATTATTTCAAAATGGTTATTAAAGAAGAAAACGCTCGTTTTGTTCAGGCAACAATTGAAGATTATCAAAGTGTTATAAAATTAAATAAAACACTAAATGAAGAATAAAGGATGATAATTATATGGATACATTATTAGAATTTAAAGATGTCGGTAAAGTTTATAAAAATGGAACAGAAGCATTGAAAAATGTTTCTTTCCATATTGATAGTGGTGAATTTGTTTCTGTTATTGGTCCTAGTGGTTCGGGGAAATCAACTTTATTACGATCAATTAATAAGCTTAATGATATTACTTCAGGTCATATTATCATCGATGGTGAAACGATTCATGATAAAAAAGGTAAAAAACTTCGAATGATGAGAAGAAAAATTGGCATGATTTTTCAGAATTATAATTTAGTATATCGATTATCAGTTTTGCAGAATGCTTTACATGGACGATTAGGGTATATGTCAAAATTTGATGGAATTTGTGGAAGATATAAAGAAGAAGATAAAAAACAAGCTATTGCCTTACTAAAAGAATTAGGATTAGAAAAACATATATATAATCGTGCTTCTGATTTATCAGGGGGGCAAAAACAAAGAGTAGGAATTGCACGTGCCCTGATGCAGTCACCAGAATTGTTATTGTGTGATGAACCGATTGCTTCTTTAGATCCGTTAAGTTCAAAGAAGATAATGGACAAGTTATATAAAATGACACATGAACGAAATATTGCTTGCATTGTTAATCTGCATCAAGTTGATATTGCTAAAAAATACTCAACTAGAATTATTGGATTATCAAAAGGAGAAATTGTTTTTGATGGGAAACCAGAGGAGTTAACTGATGAAGTATTGGAAATGATTTATGGAACAACAATGAATGAATTAGTGACAGGGGTACCGGAAAATGAATAGTACAAATCATCAAAGACGAAAGATGAACACTCTATTTTTAATGATGGTTATCGTATGTGTTGTTGTAAGTACAATATATACTCAATTTAATATTTTAGATTTAGTAAATAATTTTGATCAGTTTATCTACTTTTTGACCCATGATTTTCTTCCTCCAGCAATGTTGGATAAAGAAACTTGGCTGGAAGTAAGTCATAGTATTGTTATTACCATTGCAATGGCTATTTTATCGACAACAGTAGCTGGCATATTTGCATTTTTTGTTTCATTATTTGGCAGTGAATATATCTCACCTTTTCCTAAAATATGCAAATATATTCGAGGTGTTGCTACCTTTTTAAGGAATATTCCAGCATTAGTATGGGCTTTTATTCTCTTTTCATCCTTAGGAATAGGGACAGGAGTTGGTGTTGTAGCCTTATTTATGACTAGTTTTGCCTTTATGATTAGAGCATTTATAGAGACAATTGATGAAGTTTCACAAGATTGTATTGAAAGTTTGGCAGTAGTTGGTGCAACGTTTTGGCAAAGGGTATTTCAGGGAATTGTGCCTACTTGTATTTCTGGTTTTATTTCATGGTTTTTATATTGTTTCGAAGTTAATATTCGCTCTTCTACCATCGTTGGAATGGTTGGTGGAGGCGGAGTTGGTCTCGTTTTATTCTCATATTTAAAAGGATTTCATTATAATATTGCGACAACAATTATTCTTATTATTGCCATAATGGTTATTTTGGTAGATATTTTGACTGGATATTTAAGAAGAAAGCTGGTGAGCGATTAGTGGAGCAAGTTATGGAATGTCGTTATAAAAATAATAAAAAGATTGAAGTTAGATGTAAAGACAGTCAGAAAATATTACCTCTTTTCATGATATCGGTATTGCTTTTATCGATTATAAGTTTATTTATTTTAAATGTTGACTGGTTAAAACTTTTTTCTAGAGTACCAGAAATAGGTGTTGTCTTTTATAAATTAGCATTATTTAATTTTGATAAATTTGATCTTATTTTCAGTTCTTTTTTTGAAACGGTTTCTATTACATTATTATCTACGTTTTATAGTTTGATTTTAGGATTGTTCTTTGGTATGTTAGCAGCTCAAAATGTATTTAGAATCAAAATATTGTCCACGTTTATCAAATGCTTTTTCACTTTTTTAAGAGCTGTACCAACACCGGTATGGGTATTACTGATGCTGGTGTGTTTAGGGTTTGGACCATCAGCAGGAATTGCTGGTTTATGTGTACATACTACAGCTTTTTTTACTAAATCCTTTTCTCAAAGTTTTGAAGATATAGCAAACGATACTATTGAAGCGTTAGAAGCATCTGGAGCTTCAAAAATACAAATATTTATTTCTGCTATATTACCTTCATCATTTACTCAGATTATTGCGTGGTTAGGTATGAGATTTGAAATTAATTTTGCTGAATGTGCTATTTTAGGGATGGTAGGAGCTGGAGGAATAGGTTATGTTATTTCATCTAGTTTGCAGTCCTACGATTATGGAACAGCTGGATTAGCGATTTTACTGGTATTTTTATTTGCGATAATAATAGAACGATTCTTTGTTATATTAAAAAAGAAACTGAAATAATAGATATTGAAAGAATAGCGGATGCTATTCTTTTTTTATAAAAGATTGTAATAATAGGAGAATATCAAAACTATCAGTCAATATTATGAAATTTTTATTTCATTTAAGTCAGTTAACGAAATATTAATATTCATTTTACCTGTCTATGATTTAACTTATGCTTATCCATGATAATATAACGTTGTCATGAAGAGGAGGATATTAAAGTGAAAAAATCAATGACACAATCCCAAAAGTTAATGACATTTGTTTTAAGTATGTCATTATATGGATTAGCAACATTATTTACAGAAATGATACCATCATTTCAAATTGGAATTATTGAACTATCAGTAGAGTATTTCTTATTTATACCTTTAGTTTTAGCATTTTTATTTGATCCGATGTCAGCAGCACTTGGGGCAGCGACAGGAGAACTTGTATTTAGTGAAATTATGTTAGGACAGTTCGGAGGATTAGGTGAACTGGAAAAATTTATAACATTAACAATAGGTATTTATATTGCAGGTAGACTTGTTAAAAATCCTAGAAATGTCAAAAGCGTGGCTTTAGCTTCGATATTGGCAGTTATCATTCAACAAACATTAGGGTGTATTGTTGATATTTTAAAGGTTCAGTTAGCAGTTGAAGAATTTGAAGCTGTGGCTGGATTACCAGAATCTGTTTTCTTTACCGAAGGATTTGCTTGCTTAAATGATATTTTATTTTCTGGTATTTTATTTGCTATGTTACCAAGTATGTATTTAGTACCAAAATTATATGGAAAAATAGAACCATTATTAGGAGTATCGCCACGTGATGAAAATACATTGATTAGTGGTGGGGAAAAAATAAGTATAAGGACAATTGGTTTATGTTTGATTGCTTTTATTGTTGCCGTAGGTGGAGAGTTTTTAGCTGAAAACGGTATGGCAATTATTGATTGGGAAGCTTCATGGGCTGGAAATAGCAATGCTATGACGATTAGTGCGATTGTTGCTTGTGTTGTTATTGTCGGTGCTTTGGTTTTTATGAAAAGAAGAAAAGAGGTAAAACTATGATCGAGATACGTGATTTAAGTTTCACATATCCCGGAGCAGATAAACCAACTTTACAGCATGTTGATTTAAAAATTAAAAAAGGTGATTTTGCCGCAATTATTGGAAACAATGGTTGTGGCAAATCAACTTTATGCAAAACGTTGAATGGACTGATTCCAAGATTTATTTCCGGGAATATGACAGGTAATATTTTTTTAGATAATAAAGATATTAAATCAATGAATATTGGTGAAATTGCTAAAAAAATAGGCTATGTTTATCAGGATTTTGAGAATCAGATTGTATGTCCAACGGTACTAGAAGATGCATCTTTTGCTTGTATGAACTTTGGGGAAGATAATTATCAAGAGAGAGCTTTAAAAGTTTTAGATATTTGTGATCTTCGTAATCGTAAAGATGATTATATCTGGCAATTATCAGGGGGACAGTTGCATTTACTGGCTTTGGCTGGAGCTGCTGCTTTATCACCGGATATTCTGGTTTTAGATGAACCCATTGCTCAATTGGATCCTAAACATGCTAAAAGAATTTATGAAGTTTTAACAGAATTGAATCAAAAATATCATAAAACAATTATAGTAATTGAACATCATACGGAATATATTGCTCAATATTGTCAGCATGTGATCTTTATGAAAGAGGGAACGGTTCAATGGCAATTACCTGTTAATGAGGCACTGTCTAGAGTTGAAGAATTAGAAGAAAGTTCTATTTTTCCCCCACAAGTCACTGTGGCAGCCAAGAAATTAAAGGATTTAAATATCTATGATCCTCATCAGCCATTACCGACTACTGTTGCAGACGGAATACAGTATTTTGCTAAACATAATAGGATTATCGACGTAACTAAAAAGAAACAAATAATTCATGAAAGTGAGCCAGTAATCCAATTTAAAAATATTACCTTAAAATATCGTAGCGTAAAGGGAAAACCACATGAATTGATGAAAGATTTCAATTTGGATATTTTTAAAGGTGATAAAATTGCTTTGATTGGATCAAATGGAGCGGGAAAATCATCGTTGATGAAAATGATGGTTGGTCTCATTAAGCCGCAGGTTGGTCAGGTTGAAATTATGGGACAAAATACACGTGATTACTCAGCTGAGCAGTTATCACCATATATATCTTTAGTATATCAAAATCCTGAAGAAATGTTCATTAAGGACAGTATTAAAGCTGATATTGAATTTGCAATGAAAGAAAGAGGTATAGAAGGATATCAACAGCGTGCCCAAGAATTAATGAAACTTTTTCATCTTGAAGATATCCAGTACCGGGATGGCCGATTATTATCAGGTGGTCAGATGAGAAGAGCATCATTAGCGATAGGTGTTGCGCTTAAACCAGCAATTTTACTTTTAGATGAGCCAACTGCAAATTTAGATATTGCGACTCGTAAAGAAATAATTAAGACTTTAGATATTTTAAAAGATGTTATAGAAACAGTTGTGATTGCAACCCATGATATGCAATTGGTTTGTGACTGGGCACAACGTATTATTGTTTTATCTGCAGGGTATATTATTAAAGATGGAAATAGGGATGAAGTTTTTCAAGATCGTTATGTACGACAAATGGTTGGTATCGAACCACCACAAATCTATAAAATGGGTGAAGCTTTAAATATTCACTGCTATGAAATTGAAGAATTTATTCAGGCTTATGATTGTTAAAGGAGGGTAGTTCATGTTACAAAAATTATCACAAAATATTTTAGATAAATTTACAATAGAATTTTTGAGGAATCAAGTCTTAAAAAATGCTTATGGTAATGACGATACACCAATAGCTAAATTGGATCCAAGAGTATTATTATGCTGGTATTTATTTTTTGGATTGGTTCCGTGGTTTATAAATAATTTGGTATTTTTACTAGGTTTGTTTTGCTTTGTGGTACTTACAACAAAGCTAGCTAAAATTGCACCATTAGTTTTATTTTTGTTTTGCATTGGTGTTTTTTCGCAAACCGGATATTTATTTATTACTGCATTGTTTTTTGGAGGAGGATTAGCAACAGTAGCCCCTCTACTAATCATGACTTTAAAGGTAGCCGTCACATCACTGGCTTCAATTACTGTTTTTTCTGGATTGAATCCAGATCGTTTGGCTACAGGGTTAATGTATTTTGGTTGCCCAGATCAATTGACATTTAGCATTTCCTATGCTTTTAGAATGTTACCTATTTTAATGGAAGAATTTCAAAATGTATTGTTATCTTATCGTTTGCGTGGTAAATCACCATCTAAAAAAACATTCTTAGGCAAAGTAAAATATTTAATTTATCAAATTAGGATTATTATTATGTCTTTTTACCCTTTAATGCTTAATACTGCAAAACGTTCACGTACTACGGTGGAAGCTTTAGAACTTAAAGGATATCGATATGCTAATGAAAATAAGATTGTTCGAAAAATAAAACTAAAGACATTGAAGATTGAAAAAAACGATATCATATTTATAATAGTTTCGATTATTTGGATTATTTTATTAATTCAAATTAGCATGATATTATAAGGAGGAAATTTATGAAGATTGATTTTCATACTCATGGGAAATTGGCAAAAAAATTACCATTTTCTAAAGAATATACAGATTTGTTATTTCAAAAGGCACGAAAGAAAGGGCTTGATGCGATTTGTTTGACTGAACATTTTAATACGTTATCTTTTCGCGATATGTACAATTATATTTATAATGAATATGAGCATGTTGGTGATGGATGCCAGACTAAAGATGGTTTATTCATTTTTTTTGGAATGGAAGTTGATATAGCTGAAGGTGGTCATACTTTAGTGATTGGGCGATATCAGGATATTATTTCGTTAAATTGTTTATTAGATGATTATAAACAAAAAGGCTGTTTTTTACCATTTGATCGTTTGTGTGAACTGGTTAAATCTTATGATGTTTTATTTGGTGGTGCACACCCATTTCGTCAAGGCAGTCACATTCCTGAATTATCTTTAGAACAGTTGAATCAATTTGATTTTTTTGATTTAAATGGTAAAGATTTATCATGCAATCAACAACAGACAGAGATGCAAGTATCATCTTTAGCTACTTATTGTCATAAGCCTGTTGTTGCTGGTAGTGATACCCATCAGGCAACACAGTATGGATGTGTTATGACTTGTTTTGAAAATAATATGACAACATTGAATGATTTAAAAAATGAAATCAAAAATCAAAAATATACAATCACAATTGCTGATAGTTTGACTATTCAGGTAGAAGATGCCACGATTCAAAAAAGACTTCTTAAAGAAGTCTATAAATTAGGTGGCAATTATGTTGCTTTATTAGATTGATTGAAAATACAAAGATAGTTTTATCTTTGTATTTTTGTTTTATGATTTTCTTTTAATTGATACATGTCTTCTAAATACTGCATGTACTCTTTACCGCCGGCTTTGGCTACTTCAATAATCAAAGCATCGATATAGGCCATGGCAATCGCAGACGAATGATATTCATCTTCATTGCCACGATAGACATAGAGATGATGATTAATTTTCTTTTCCTTCAAATGGCGACTTGACATCATCATCACGGGGCAGTGCTGTTCATGACAATACTCGATTGTTATTTGAGCTTCAATAGGAGTTTTTTGAAAAGCGAAAATCATCATGTAATCTTGATTAGTAATTAATGGTAAAGTTTCAAAAATTTCTGATCCGCTTGAAGGCATGATGACAACTTTCTTTTTAAATCTTCTTAATCGAAAAGATAATAGTTGCGCTAGTGCTAATGTAGCTCCTTTAGCGAATAGATAAATTGTTTCGGCTTTTACGATATGGTCAACGATGTGTTGAAAATCTTCAAGATCGATATGATTCATTGATTGTTCTAAATATTGTTTTTGCAACTGAAGAAATTCTAAAACCGATTGACTTTGTGTTACTGTTGCAGATATCTTTTCATTCGGTGAGAGACTATTTTGAATGATATATTGTTTCATTTGTTTAAAATTATCAAAGCCTAAATGACGTGGTAAACGAGATATTGTCGATTGAGATATATGGGTAGCTTGTGACAATTCGTGAATTGACATAAAAGCAACTTCTTGACTATAAGAACAAATGTATTCGATTAATTTCATTTCGTTTTTTGTTAATTGTTTAATTGATTTATCTGTTAAATTAAAAACCATAGTAGCACCTCAAAAATATTATACATGAGGATTAAACAAATGAGAATAGATAGATTATTTGTAGAATGTATTTTAATAAAGGAAAAATGAAGAACTAATTAAAAAGTATTTGTAGTAAATGATGATATATAAATTCAAAGTAAATGTTGAATAACATAAATAAGTATGTTAAAAAAGTAATATGATTATCACAATAGTTATAGTACATTAGAAAATGTTTTCTTATTATGATATGAAAGAGGGGCAGCTATGTCATTATTAAAGCGGTTATATATACAAGAAAATTTTACTGAAAGAGAAAAAATGATATCAGATTATATTGTTGAAAATAGTGAAGAAGTTGTAAACATGTCTTCTCGTGAATTAGCACGAAAAACTTTGACAAATTCAACAACTATTATACGTTTTATAAAGAAGCTAGGATATCATAGTTATAATGACTTTAAAGTAAATCTTTTATATGATTTAAAAAACGAAATATACAGTAAAGAAGATTTATGCTTAGATAAGCAAGAAAATATTTATACAATATTAAATAAATTAACGTCTTTACATGAACGAGTTATTTTTGAAACAAAGAAAAATATGAATATTGAAAATATAATAAAGATTTCAAAAATTCTGAATGAAAGTCACGAAATTAACTTTTTTGCTACTGATGCTAATAAGGCGATTGCTGAATATGTATCTCATAATTTATTTTTAATTGGGAAAAAATCAAATGTGTATAGTTCGATGGATAAAATTTTATTATATAATAATGTTAGCCATGAGGATTTGTCATCTATTATTGTGATAACAAGGCAAGGACAGGATAAAAATATCGCAAGGGCCATGTTAGAACTAAAAAAAAGCGGTATAAAAACAATATCCATATGTTCTAATGAAAATTCTTTGATTGTAAAAAGGGCTGATTTTTTTATAAAAGCTTCTTATATTGAAGGAGTTAAAGAATTTGGAGAAATGATTTATGGAATATCTGTTCATTATATTTTAGATGTTTTGTTATCGTTGATTGCTGCTAATGATTTAGAAAAAGCAGTGTCTATATATAATGAAAATGATAAAAAATATGAAGATTAATGTATACAGTGCTACATAAAATATCGTTAAAAATGATATTTTATGTAGCACTGTTTCTTTTTAGATTTATAGCGTTGTTTTAAAATTTATGGTATGTAAAATAGCGCTTAAGGAGTGATAAAAATGAAAGAAAATTTTTTATGGGGTGGAGCTACTGCAGCAAATCAATTTGAAGGTGGGTATAACGAAGACGGTAAAGGATTAAGTATCGCTGATGTAACCTTAGGTTCTGTCCATGGGCAGCCAAGAGTGATACATGATGATGTTCATGGTGATTGTTTATATCCTAGTCATGTAGCAAGTGATTTTTATCATCGTTACAAAGAAGATATAAAATTGATGTCGGAAATGGGATTTAAATGTTACCGTATGTCATTGGCGTGGACAAGAATTTTTCCAGATGGTGACGAAGATAAAGCTAATGAATCTGGATTAGAATTTTATGATCGGATTTTTGATGAACTGGCTAAATATGATATTGAACCAATAGTGACTTTGTTTCATTATGAAATGCCATTACATTTAGTAAAAAAATATGGAGCATGGAGAAATAAAAAATTAATTGAATTCTCGGTACGTTATGCACAAACTGTTTTTGAAAGATATAAACATAAGGTGCGTTATTGGATTACTTTTAATGAGATAAATTCATTATTTATGGAAGAGGGTAGTTGGCATAGTTCAGGAGTTATTTTCAATGAAGAAGATGATATTGGGCAATTACAGTTACAAATCGCACATTATCAATTGCTTACAAGTGCTAAAATAGTCAAATTAGGACATCAGATAAATCGAAATTTTAAAATTGGTTGCATGGTTTTATATCCGTTGACTTATGGTGCAACATGTAAGCCAGTGGATCAATTGCTTGCTATGAAAAAAATAAATCAGACTTACTATTTTTTAGATGTCCATGTTAGAGGGTACTACTCTAACATATGTGAGGCATACTGGAAAAAAATGGGGAAAGGGCCTGATTTTACGGAGGATGAATTATATGAATTAAAAGAAGAAACTGTAGATTTTATTAGCTTTAGTTATTATTTTTCTGAAATTGAAGGTCAAGGAGAATTCGAAAGAATCAAAGGAAATATTTCCATTGGAGGTAAAAATCCATATCTTCCTATGACTAAATGGGGATGGCAAATTGATCCTTTAGGTTTAAGAATATCATTGAACCAACTTTATGATCGCTATCAGATACCACTATTTGTCGTAGAAAATGGTCTTGGTGCAGAGGATGTATTATTAGAAAATGGGAAAATTCATGATAATTATAGAATTGAATATTTGAAAAAACATATTAAAGCGTTATTGGACGCAATTGAAGATGATAAAGTTAATGTTATTGGATATACCGTATGGGGTTGTATTGATTTGATTTCTGATAGTACTGGAGAAATGAGAAAAAGATATGGATTAGTTTATGTTGATAAAGATGATAATGGAAATGGGACATTGAGAAGAATAAGAAAAGATTCATTTTATTGGTATAAAGAGTTAATAAGTAGCAATGGAGGAATATTGGAATGAAATATTTGTTTCATAAGAATACATTATTAATTGTCATTGGAAATTTTTTGTTAGCTTTTAGTGTTTGTGCATTCACGTTACCTTTTAATATTACTGTTGGAGGAACAACAGGAATATCAATTATCTGCAATAATTTATTTCAATTTAATTTGTCAGCAGTTGTATTAATTATTAATATTATATGTTTGATTTTAGGCTATGTTTTTATAGGAAAACAATTGGTAATTGGATCACTTTTATCATCTTTTTTATACCCACTTTTTCTTTCGATGTGTCAAAGAATACCAGGGATTACATCTTTAAGTCATGATATTATTTTATCAGCAATTATTGGTGGGGTTATTTCTGGCTTGGGAGTTGGACTTGCCATAAAAGCAGGGGCGACAATTGATGGATTAGAAATTATATCAGTTATTATAAATAAAAAATTGAGTGTGCCAATTAGTAAATCGATGTATATTATTGATACGTTGATTATGTTAGGACAACTTCCATTTTACAAATTTGATAAAGTGTTTTATGGTGTTATTTCAGCGTATCTTTTAACTTTTATGATAAACAAAGTTTTGTCATACGGGACAACTAAAGAACAAGTATTTATATTTACAAAACAATATGAATTACTAAAAAATGAGCTTATTAAAAATGATTTTGGAGTTACTTTATTTCATGCTTCAAGCGGGTTCAAAAATACTGAATTTCAAGTAGTAAATACGACTGTTTTTTCTAAAGAACTTCCTAAGATTAAATCAATTATTGAAAGAGTAGATAATATGGCTTTTGTTACAATACATTCTGTATCTGAAGTAAGAGGGAGAGGTTTTACATTAGAAAAATAATTAGAGTGTAGTAATGGTTTATCGACAGTAGTATGCAATATTTTTATTGATTAAATTAACTATATTTGAAAAATAACTCCCATATTAGTTTAAATATGGGAGTTATTTTATCTGTCTGAATTAAATAGATGAATATATTTGTAATTATACCATATCTTTGAATAATTAAATTGATTACCATTAGAAAGATATGTACTATCTTCAACAATTAAACCAAAATCATTATCGTCAAGATTTAATAGTTTTGCATCTTGATTACTTAATTTATTAGTAGAAATATATTTTTCAGAAAACCCAATTTGCAGGTGTAAATTATTTATAAGAAAGTCAAAAATAGATATTTTAGCGATATCTTCATTCAAATATGCAACGTAATCAGTATTGTAATAAGTATATTCTACGGCAATTGGTTTATTATCTATTATCATTAATCTTTTTATATAATAGAGTTTTTTTCCAATTTCAGTATTGAGAGATAATGCCAAATCATTATCAGCTTTAATAATTTCAAAATCTAGGATTTCTCTACTTAAAGAAGTTCCTGGATGTTCAGACGCGAATCCGCGAGTATTGCTTAAATTGATTACACTAGAATATTTTTTCTTTCTAACATAAATACCACTACCATGAATAGGAATCAAATCACCAGAATTAACTAAAATATTAATCGCATTACGAATTGTATTTTTACTTACATTGTATTCTTCCATTAAAAATTTCTCAGTTGGCAATTTTTCATTTTCTTTAAATTCACCATGAGCAATTCTACTTTTTATATTTTTAGCTATATCTTTATATTTAGCCATCAAATCACCTCTAAGGTTATTATATCATAAAATACCACACCATAAAAGTGGTAAGAATTAGTAAAATTGTTAGGTAACAATCTTATTGACATCATCTAAAATGAGAGATATACTAAATATAGAGATAAGATGAAAGGAGAAACATATGAAAAAGATATCGAAAGTATTGATGATTATATCGCTTTTGATGACTATGGCTTTAAATATAGGACAAGTTAAAGCTAAAACCAATAATTTGGTCAGAAATTGGGATTTTGAATCAGAAAATAACGAGGGGTGGGAACAAAATAAAGTAGGACATGTCATAGATGGAGTGAGTTATGGCGATGGTAATAAAGCTGGTGTTGTTCCTTCAGATTGTGCTGATGGTTATGTTGGACAGTATATATATAATCTTAAACCAAATACGACATATAAAATTACAGTACAAGCTAAAGTCGATACAGATGGAGCAAAAGCTATTTTGGCAACACGTGTATTTGATAACAATCCATGGGAATATGAAGGTAAACCAGAGAAAGATCAAATCTTAAAAGAAATGGCTGTCACTTCAACTAATTGGCAAGAGTACAGTTATGAATTTAATACAGCATTAAATACAAATAAAGTTTTTGTTTCATTAGTTAAGTGGGCTGGAGTGTCAGACAGTAATTATGAAGCAGTAAAAAAATGTAATGCGTATATTGATAATGTTATTATTGAAGAGGTGAACTCAATTGAAGTTCCTGAAGAAGATTATAATTTAGTATGGGAAGATCAATTCAATGGAGAAAAATTAGATTTAGATAAATGGCGTTATGAAACTGGTTATGTTAGAAATAAAGAATTACAAGAATATGTTGATAGTGAAGAAAATGTTTACTTAGAAAATGGTGATTTAGTTTTAAAAGCAACAAAAAAAGATGAGCCAGTTACTGTGACTGTTGATGGACAAGATCATAAAATGTACTATAATTCAGGAAGTATTGAGTCATTTGGTCACCAAGATGTTCTTTATGGAAAAATTGAAATGAGAGCGAAATTAACAAATGGTAAAGGTTTTTGGCCAGCATTTTGGACATTAGGTTCTGAATGGACAAGTGAAGGACAATTAGGAGAAGGAACAGCATGGCCTGAATGTGGTGAAATCGATATTATGGAAGCACCTGTCCAAAGTCCAGATGGAGTTAACAAGACAACTTGGGCAACTATTCATTATCAAAAAAATGGATCATATCAAAAGATGGGTGGAGAATATAAATTTAGTGAAGATTTAGCAGATGATTATCATATTTATGGAATCAATTGGACACCAGAAAAAATAGAATGGTATTTCGATGATATTGTATTTTATACCGCAGATATCTCTGATATAGAAAATTTCCAAAAACCACACTTTGTTAAATTAAATTTAGCAGTAGGTGGTAGCTGGCCAGGTAATACTATCGACGAAAGTAAATTACCAGCAGAGTATCGAATCGATTATGTAACTTATTCTCAAACAGAGGAACAAAAGGCGGCAGCAGATGCATTTTATGCAAATGCCCCACAGATTAGTGGAGTTAAAGATATAAAAGTTTTAAAAGGAACTCCAATTCTTCAGGAAAATGGAGAAAGTGGATTAGACTTATTAGATGGTGTTCAAGCTGTTGATAAAAATGGTAAAAAATTAACAGTTGGTGTTTCTACTTTACCATCAACATTCGATACTAATACTGTTGGAGAAACAATGTTAGTTTATACTGCAAAAGATGATTCAGGTGTATATGGACGCACCTATGCAACTTTAACAGTTGTTGATTTACCTGTTAAAGATGAATTGAAGAAACTTATTGAAGATGTTGAATTATTAAATGCCGATGATTATACACCAAATACATGGAGCAAATTGCAAAATGATTTAACAAAAGCTAAACAAGTTTTAGAAGATAACAGTGTTTGGCAAGAAGACGTAGATTCTATGGTTAAAACATTGGAAGCATCAATAGGATCATTAGTTAAAAGAGCTGATATAACAAAATTAGAATTAGAAATTAATAATATTGAAAAATTAGACAGTCAAAAATATACAGCCGAAACATGGGACAACTTAGCTAGTGTACTTGTGGATGCTAAGGCAGTTGCTGCAGATAAAAATGTAACACAAACTCAAGTTGATGATATATTATCACGTTTGGTAGATGCAAAAGGACAATTAAAATTAAAAGAAGATGGTAGTGTTAGTGTTTCTTGGACAAATTTGACTCCTTCACAACAAAAAGAAACTACAAACAAAGTTGTAAAAACAAGTGATGAAAGTCCAATCGGAATGTTAATGACAACATTATTGCTTTCTTCTAGTATGTTATATGTATTAAAGAAACGTAAAAATAATTGTTAAGTTAAAAAAGTGTTGAATAATTTTTGTAAAAGATAATTTGTTATAAATGATTACTTCTTTGTCTAAAAATAATATTGATTATCTATATTTATAGATAATATTCCAAAAATAATTGAAATGGAACATAACTATTGAAATGGATATGTTCCATTTTTTTGTTGAAAAAGATTTAAGTGTCATTTTATTTTATGTTTTGAAGTAATTAAAAATATTTTTATTAGAAAATAGTCAGTATAATTAAAATATATTGATAATCGAGAAAGTATTGTTAGATTGTTTATATAATATTATCGTGGTAGAATAAAAAAAGTAGGTGAAAAGGATGAAAAAAATTAATCGCAAATCAGTATATATTGTCATTATTTTAATAGTTGCTTTAATTACATCATTGATTTATAAAGAATATCAGTCACCATCAGATCGAAATCGGGTTTTTGGAGTAACGTACATGACAATGAATAACCCCTTTTATGAAGTTATTAATAATGAATTAATCAAGGTTGTCGAAGAACACGAAGATCAACTTTTAGTTCGTAATCCAGCTTTAGATGTTGATAAGCAAATTGAACAAATTTATTCATTTATTGATAGGCAAGTTGATGGGATTTTTATAAATCCTATTGATTCACAAAAAATTACGCCTGCATTAAAAGCAGCGCGCCAAGCAGGTATACCTATTATTATAGTAGATGCTCCTGTTGAAAATTCACAGTTAGTAGATAGTACCATAGTTTCTGATAATTATGATGCGGGAGTACAATGTGCTCATGATATGATGCAAAAAATGGATTCAGCAAGAATTATGTTGTTAAAGCATACAAATGTCCAATCTGCTAAAGATCGGATTGATGGTTTTTTAGATACAATTGCTGGAAATTCACAATATCAAGTTATTGATGAAGGAGAATGTGAAGGCCAATTAGAATTAGCAATGCCTTTGATGGAAAAAATGCTAGATAAAAATAGTGATGTTGATGTTGTAATGGCATTGAATGATCCTAGTGCATTAGGAGCGTTAGCAGCTTTAGAATCACGCCATATTAATGATGTTATAGTTTATGGGATAGATGGAACACCAGATTTAAAGTCATTGATTAGTAGTAATGAAATGGTAGCTGGTACTGTTGCTCAATCACCAATTTCAATTGGAAATATCGCTGGCAAAAAGATGTATGAGTTATTGTCAGGTAAAGATATTGAAGAAGAAATTATTATTCCAGTAAATTTAATTAATAAGGAAAATATTTCCTTTTATGATGAAACGGGGTGGCAATAATGATTTATTCACATCGTAAAACATTGTCAATTTTACATAATACAATGTCAATATTAAATCTAATAATTGTTCTTTTTTACGGAACTGTGATTCTTTTAACCACTCGTTATATTATTTTATCACAATTATCAAGAGACTTTTTAGATAATATTGATTACATACCTCATCATCCTTTAAAAGTTTTTTTTGGTTCATTATTTCTTTATGGTATTTTAATTTTTATTATGTATGGCCGTAATGAAAATGTTGTCACTCACAAATATATGAATATCTTTTATAGCATTATCGAGATAATAGTAAGTTTTGCATTAATTTATAGTATATATATGGGATATAATGGAATTTTATTTTTAGTATTTTGTGATTGTATTTTTCATCTAAAAGATGGTAGATATTCTAAATGGTTTATGGTGATATTGGTTATTGTATACCTAATATCTAGTTATGATGTTTTTTCAGCAATGTTTCCAATGGTAAGTGTCAATGACTATTTTCAAGTCTATGGATCTAATATTTCTGGTGTATTTATGATTGTCAAAGCATGTTTAGAAACAATTAATATAATTTTGTTTATTAGTTTCATGATTGTTTATCTTGCAGATGAAATTCAAGAAAATGAACATATTAGTGAAGAATTAAATATGATTAATCAAGTGAATAAAGAACTACAAAATTATGCTGCAATAACCGAAAAAATAGGCGAAAATAATGAAAGAAAACGTTTGGCAAGAGAAATACATGATACTTTAGGTCATGCATTAACGGGGATTGCTGCGGGAATAGATGCTTGTTTAGCAATGATTGAAATTAATCCTCAAGCTACTAAGCAACAATTAGAGGTCATTTCTAAGGTTGTACGTCAGGGAATAAAAGATGTACGTAATTCATTAAATAAACTTCGTCCAGGAGCATTAGAAGAGCATAGTTTTAAAGAAGCTATTGAGCGGATGATAGATGAGTTTTCTAGTGTAAGTGATTTAACGATTGAACTAAATTATCAATTAAACAATATTGATTTTGAAAAAAATAAAGAGGATATCTTATTTCGTATTATTCAAGAATGTATCACTAATGCTTTAAGACATGGACATGCAACATTTGTTGGTATTGATATTTATCAGGAGATGGATTTTTTATACCTAAAGATACAAGATAACGGGGCTGGGTGTAAAAATATTAAATATGGATTTGGATTAACCCAAATGAAAGAAAGAGTAGCTATTATCAATGGTGAAATTTATTTTGCAGGTGATAATGGATTTTTAACAATTGTCAAAATACCAATACAAAGGGGAGAAAAATATGGTGAAAGTAGTAATAGCTGATGATCAAGAATTAATAAGAGAATCACTGAAAATAGTTTTAGGAACTCACGAAGATATTCAAGTAGTTGCCACTGCAATGGATGGATTTGAAGTATTAAAAATTTTAGAACGAGAAAAAGTAGATATTATTTTGATGGATATTAGAATGCCAGGTATGGATGGGGTATATTGTACTAAAGTTGTCAAAGAAAAATATCCTGAAACAAAAATTATTATTTTAACAACTTTTGATGATGATGATTTTGTTTTTAGTGCTTTAAAATATGGTGCTAGTGGTTATCTGTTGAAGGGAGTAGGAATGGATGAGTTATATCAAGCTATTTTAACAGTAAATAGTGGAGGAGCAATGATTAACCCGGATATTGCTACTAAAGTATTTAGTATGTTTTCAAAGATGTCGCAAAATAATTTAGCTATTCAAGTTGACGAAGAAGCTATTCAGGATGTTACTCAACCTGAATGGCGGGTTATTCAGCAGGTTGCATTTGGTCTATCTAATAAAGAGATTGCACAAAAACTCTTTTTATCAGAGGGGACAGTGAGAAACTACTTAAGTTCAATATTATCAAAGTTAAACTTAAGAGATCGTACTCAGTTAGCTATTTGGGCTGTTCAGACCGGATTAACAACGAGGGATTTAAATAATGAATAAGAAAAAAATTATTTGTATTTTATTAGCTGTAGTATGTGTTTTATTAATTATTTGGCAACCTCAAAAAATAACATTAAAGATTGGTATTTTTGCAGGAAGTAATTGGAATGTGCCTAATGGTGATTGTTATAAAATTATTGATCAGGTTATTGAGAGATTTGAAAAAAAATATCCAATGGTTAATGTTGAATATGAAAGCGGAATTATAAAAGATGATTATTCACAATGGCTATCTTCGCAATATCTTAAAGGGGAAGAACCAGATGTATTTATGATATTAAGTGAAGATTTCAATACTTTAAGTGCTCTGGGAGCTTTAAAGGATTTGGATTATTTAATCCAGCAGGATACACAATTTAATAAAGATGATTATTATGAAAGTGCTTTGGATACAGGAAAATATCATGGTGATCAGTATGCATTACCATACGAAAGTAATCCGACATTAATGTTCGTCAATAAAACGTTGCTAAAAAATGAAAATATAGAGATTCCTAATAATGATTGGACGTTAGATGATTTTTATGGAATTTGTAAACAAATTACAAAGGATACTAATAACGATGGACAAATTGATCAGTATGGTTGTTATAATTATGATTGGCTAGATTCAATTTATAGTCATGAAATTAATTTATTTGATGATGATGGAGATGAGTGTTATTTAAGCCAGGAATCTGTAAAGAGTGCTTTATCTTTTGCACAAAGATTAACGGAACTAAATCAAGGTTACACAGTTACCTCTCAGGATTTTGATACCGGTAAAGTTGCATTTGCACCAATGACTTTTGCTGAATATCGAACTTACAAACCTTATCCATATAAAGTAAAAAAATATTCACAGTTTGAATGGGATTGTGTTAAAATGCCAGGGATAACTCAAAAAACTGGAAGTGAAGTATCGTCTTTATTAATGGGAATTTCTTCACGTACCTCTTATGAAAAAAAAGCTTGGGAATTTTTAAAAATGTTAACGTATGATCAAGAATCTCAAGAAAATTTATTCCGTTATTCGCAAGGAATATCATCTTTAAAAACTGTTATCCAATCTTCAAAAGCTTTAAATATGTTGAGTGATGAAGAATTAGGAGATACACAAGTTGATTTAAGTTTATTAAATGAGGTTATGCAAAATACAATAAGTCAAAATCAATTTAGAAAATATAATTCGGCATTAAGTATGATGGATACTCAAATTCAAAACATTATGAGAAATGGACAAGATTTAGATTTATCATTAATGTCTTTACAAAATGAAGTTAATGAATTTTTAAGAGAATAGTTTGCAACTATTCTCTTTTTTATATGACAATTGTCATACTAATAATCTGTTGATTGTCATTAATAAAATGTGACAATAGACAGATGGAATGAATGAGTTTTATTGATAGAATTTAAGTGTCGAAAGAGGAGGGAATAAAAAATGAGATATGTAGTTATGGTCAGTCATGGTCAATTTGCAAATGGATTAAAAGATGCGCTTATGATGTTGGCAGGACAACGTGAAGATGTTATAGCTTCAGGTTTAGAAAATGGAAAAAGTGCTGATGAATTTGCACAAGATTTTGAAAAGACTATTGATTTTATCAAGCAAGATGATGAAATCATTTTGCTTGGTGATTTAATAGGGGGTTCACCACTTACTACAGCAATGAATGTTATTCATGAAAAAAATATGGATGAACATTGCATTATTATTGGTGGTATGAATTTGCCATTAGCATTAACAACTGTTCTTATGAAAGACACATTAGATAAAGAAACATTTTTACAACAAGTTTTACATGAGGGACAAACAGCTTTAAAAGAATTCAAAATTGAAAATGATGAAGACGATGATATTTAAAGGAGGAAAAAATTATGTCAGTTTCATTTATTCGTATTGATGATCGGATGATTCATGGTCAAACATGTACACGTTGGGCTCGTGAATATCCTTGTGATGGGTTAATTGCTGTTAACGATAAAGCAGCAAAAAATGATGTTCTTAAGGCCGCTTATAAAGCAGCAAGTGGAAAAAAGACATTTGTATGGACATTAGCTGATTTTGAAAAAAAGAGTCAGAAAGTATTAGATAGTGATACACGTTATTTCTTAATCACTAAAAATCCAATTGATATGTGTAAAATTTTAGTAGATCAAAATTTTAAATGTGGAATTGATACAGTTATTGTTGGACCATGCAATGATAGAGAAGGTGCAGTCAAATTGGGAAATAATCAATCAATTACTCAAGAAGAGGCAGATGCATTTGAAAAAATAGCAAAAGCTGGCTATAAAATCAAATTCGCTTTATTACCTGATGTATCAATAGGAACATGGGATGATTTTAAAGGAAAATTTGGTTATTAATAATAATATAAAAAGGAGAAGTTAATTATGGAAATTAGTTGGATTCAAGCGGCTTTGCTAGGATTATTCGCTTGTTTATCAAGTATGCCTGGTTTAGGAGGAACGTCAATCGGTAACTATACATTAGGACGACCATTAATTGGTGGTTTAGTGTGTGGTATTATTTTAGGGGATATTTATACTGGTATTTTAGTCGGGGTTGCAATGCAAGTAGTATATATTGCATTGGTTACACCTGGTGGAACAGTTTCAGCAGATGTTCGTGCGGTAAGTTATATTGGTATTCCATTAGCAATGATTGCATTGAAGAGCTATGGTTTAGATGCTGGTAGTGCTGATGGGCAAGCAATGGCTACATCTTTTGGTACAATGGTTGGAACTTTAGGAACAGTTTTATTCTATGGTACTGCAACAATCAATCTTGTTTGGCAACATATGGGATGGAAAGCTGTTGAAAACGGAAACTTTAAAAAATTATATTTAGTTAATATGGGATTACCTTGGATCTCACACATTATTTGTTCTTTTATCCCAACATTAATCATGTGTAAAATGGGGGCACCAATGGTAGATTTAATTAAAAGTTATTTACCAATGGACGGAATTGCAATGATGACTTTATTTACAGTTGGTTCTTTACTTCCATGTGTCGGAATTGCAATTTTATTAAAACAAATTGTAACTAAAGCTATTGATTTTATTCCATTTTTCTTTGGATTTACTCTAGCTGCTGCTTTAGGTATCAATCTTGTTTCTGCAACAATTATTGCTGGAATGTTTGCGTTAATTAATTACAGAATTAAAATGTTGACACTAAACAAAACGGTAGCAGTATCAGATGATGAAGATGATGAGGAGGATATTTAAAATGGATAAAAAGTTAACAAAAAAGACTCTTACAAAGTCATTTCACAATTGGTATTATGGGAATTTAACATGTTTTTCTCAAGAACATATGCAAACATTTGGATATTTGTGTTCAATGCTACCTGTTGTTGAAGAATTATATAATAAAAAAGAAGATAAAGAAAAAGCAATGAAAACTTATACAGCTTTCTTTAATACCGAACCACAAATTGGATCAGTTATTGTTGGGATGACAGCTGGACTAGAAGAAGCTCGTGCCAATGGGGAAGATGTTGACGATGAAACAATTAATGGGTTACGTGCTGGGTTAATGGGACCATTAGCAGGAATTGGAGATTCGCTAGTTGTTGGAACAGTTATACCTATTTTATTAGGGGTAGCTTTAGGAATGTCAAGCGGCGGATCACCATTAGGAGCTATATTCTATATTATTGTATGGAACTTATTTGCTTACTTTGGAATGAAATTCTTATATTTTAAAGGATATGAATTAGGTGGAAAAGCAGTTGATTTTTTAGTCGGACCACAAGGAGAAGCATTAAGAGAATCAATCACTATGTTAGGTGGTATTGTTATTGGTGCTGTAGCTGCTACATGGGTTAGTGTTACTACTAATTTTACATTAACAGCTCAAGGTGCTAAAGAACCATATTTAGAATTACAAAAAACATTAGACAGTGTTTATCCAGGATTTTTAACAGCTGCATTTATTATGCTTTGCTGGTATTTATTAGCTAAAAAGAAAATGTCACCAATTAAAGTAATGTTGTTATTGGTTGTTATTGCCTTTGTTGGTGTATTAATTGGGTTCTTTAATCCAGGTTTACAATATTAAAAAGGAGATGAAGATATGGATGCAAAACTTAAAAATGCATATATTGCAGAAGTACAATATCAAACAAAAATGTTAAACCATTTAAAAAAATGGTTAAGAAACCTTATTATTTTTTCCTCAATATCCTTAGTTCTTGTTCTGTTTGGTGCATCCATTCATCCATTCATGCAAATACTGGGAGTTGTATTGATGATTGTTAGTATTCTTGCATGTGTTTTAGTTGGGCTTGGATATAAAAATGGGCGCAACAATATTTGTAAAATTATAGATAATATAAAATAAAAAAATGGGTTTTGTTCTTTGAGAATAAAACCCATTAAAATTTAGGGAGGACTTAAGATGAATCAAATAGTATTTAGTGATGTTGATGGAACGTTATTAAATGATCATCACGAGATTACGTTTTTAACTAGAAAAGCTATTCTTGAATTAGAAAGTAAGAAAATTCCATTTGTTATTGTTTCTGCAAGAAGTCCTTCGGGAATTTTGTCAATTTTGAAAAAATATAATATTAAAGGAACTATTATTGCATATAGTGGTGCATTAATGATTGATAGCAAATTAGACATTATTTATACTCAGAGTATGAATGTAAATTATGCAATAAATATTATCGAATATCTTGAAAAGGAGCATTTTGATTTATCATGGTGTGTGTATTCTTTTGATCAATGGCTAGTAAAAAATTGCAATGATTCAAGAATTCAAAATGAAGAAAATATTGTTAAAGTAAAGTCACAACAAACAACAATCGATCAATTATCTCAATTCACTGCTATTCATAAGATTTTATGTATTTGTAATCCAGAAAAAACATTATCAATAAAAGAAAAAATCCAGTCACATTTTAATAACTGTACTATTACTCAATCATCCAATAATTTAATAGAAATAATGGATCAAAATGTTAATAAAGGTACTGCGATAAAAAAACTATGTGAGTTATGGCAAATACCATTGGATAATACAATTGCATTTGGTGATCAGTATAACGATTTAGAAATGTTGAAGATAGTAAAATATGGGTATGCAATGAAAAATGCCCCCAAAAATATTCAAAATCAGGTAAAAAGAGTAACCTTGGATAATAATCATGATGGGATATATCATGCATTATTAAAATTAAAAATAGTTGAAAAATAAATTAATAAAAGAAAAGAGATGAATTATAAAATGAATTATGATAAATATCCAGAAACAAAAATTGAGGGATTTGATAAAGAGGCTTTTGGCACTATATCAGCGATGGAAAAAGAGCTATCAACAGCAACACAGGCTGTTAATTGTCTTGTTGTAGATTGTTATCCTGGAGTAGATGATGAGGTTTTGGATTTTATTCAAGACGTCTATAAACCAAAAATATTAATCAGAAGTGAAGATATTTTTTATGATAAAGAAAAGATAAATGAATTAATGAAACCACACTTAACAGATGATAGAGTACGTGGTGTCATGTTCTATGGTATATTAGAAGATTTTGTAGATTATGAAAAATTAAATGAAGTAAAGAAATTTATTCAAGATAAACAGAACATTTTAATATATGGTGTTGGTGCTAGATTGATTAGTGAGGGTGATCTTTATATTTATTGTGATTTAGCGAGATGGGAAATTCAATGTCGTTATCGTCAAGGAATGCCTAATTTTAAAGCGGATAATAATGATGAGGATTCACTACGAAAAATCAAAAGAGGATTTTTTATTGAATGGCGTATAGCGGATAAATATAAAATGAAAGTATTTGAAAAAGTTGACTATTTTATTGATAGTAATAAATACGGTCATTTAAAAATGGTAACCGGCAACGCTTTAAGAAGTGGGTTAAAACAAATAGTAAAACAACCATTTAGACTTGTTCCTTATTTTGATCCCGGTGTATGGGGTGGCCAATGGATGAAAGAACATTGTGGCTTAGATCCTAAAGAAAAAAACTATGCTTGGAGTTTTGATGGTGTTCCTGAAGAAAACAGTTTATATTTAAGATATGGAAATGTTCGAATTGAAATACCAGCTATGGATTTGGTTTTATATCAGCCAGTAGAACTGTTAGGTATAAAAAATTATTGTCGCTTTGGAGCTGAATTTCCAATTCGTTTTGACTTTTTAGATACAATTGATGGTCAAAATTTAAGTTTGCAAGTTCATCCTTTAACAGAATATATTAAATCACATTTTGGAATGACTTATACTCAAGATGAAAGTTATTATATATTAGATGCACAAAATCATGGTGGAGTATATCTTGGACTTAAAGAAAATATTAATCCTGAGGAAATGATTGATGATCTTAAAGTAGCACAGTTAGGTAAAAAAACATTTGATGCTGATAGGTATGTTAATTTTTTTCCAGCTAAAAAACATGATCATTTCTTGATACCAGCAGGAACAATTCATTGTTCCTCTTCAGGATGTATGGTTTTAGAAATTAGTGCCACTCCATATATATTTACATTTAAGCTATGGGATTGGAATCGGTTAGGGTTGGATGGTTTTCCAAGACCAATCCATATAGAAGATGGCAAAAATAATATTCAATGGGATAGAACTACACAATGGGTAAAAAATAATCTGGTTAATAATATTGAAATTATTCATCAGGATAATGATTATTTAGAAGAAAAAACTGGTTTACATGAGTTAGAATTTATAGAGACAAGAAGATTTACTACTAAAAAAAGGACTTATCATTCTTCTAAGAAAGGAGTACATATGCTTAATTTGGTAGATGGTTCCAGTGCTGTTATTGAAAGTCCAACTGGTGCTTTTGAACCATTTATTGTACATTATGCGGAAACATTTATTATTCCTAGTGCAGTAAAAGAGTATACTATTAGACCGTATAATAAAGATGAAACAATAAAATTTATTCAGGCATATGTAAGATAAGATGTATTTGGTATAAATTATCTATTAGATGTTATTAAAGAAAAATATGATTAATTGAAATATTATAAAGTAATAGTTGATAAGATTTTTTTAAAGCTCAATTGGTAGTTTTCCATTGAGCTTTTCTATTAGAAATGAATTTAATTGTATGTAAACAAATTATATATAAATTGTTTTAAAAGTAGTGGAAGCTTTGCATAAAATTTAAATTTAATTAAAAAATAAAATTAAATTGTCAATCTTCAGTAATATTGAAATGCGATTGGAAGGAACCTATAATTAATAATAGGATGCCAGGATAAATGAAAATTAAAGGAGTTGTACTATGATTACAATATTGGTTGTAGATGATGATAAAAATACTCGCTTATATATGAAAAGCTTATTAAAAAATGAGGGCTACGATGTTGTTTTAGCTAATGATGGTAAAGAAGCTTTGGAGTGCTTAGATCAAAAAACAATTGACTTAATGATTGTTGATATTATGATGCCTAATATTGATGGTTATGAATTGACAGATGTTGTTAGAAATAGTTACTCTAATATGCCAATTTTAATGGTTTCAGCTAAGCAAAAAACGATTGATCGTAAAATGGGATATTTAGTTGGAATTGATGATTATATGAGTAAACCAGTTGATGAAGAAGAGTTTATTTTAAAAATTAAGGCATTATTGCGTAGAGCTAAGATTAACGACGAACGAAAGATTCACATTGGAAATGTTGTGTTAGATTATGATTCATTTACTGTATCAAGAAAAGATGAAGTGGTTGAATTACCAAAAAAAGAGTTTGAATTGCTCTATAAACTACTTTCTTATCCTGGAAAAATTTTTACTCGAATTCAATTGATGGATGAAATCTGGGGAATGGATAATGAATCTGGTTGGGAAACAGTTACTGTTCATATCGGACGTTTGCGAAAGAAATTTGAAAATTGGGATGAATTTTCAATTATTTCTGTGCGTGGATTAGGGTATAAAGGGGTACGTAATGATGAAAAATAAAAAACCAAGTCGTTTACTTTTAACTTTCTTTATTGCAATATTTACCTTTTTTATTATGTTTATAACTGTATCATTGGAAATGCTTATAGTTACTTTATTAGATTATTTTAATGTTATTGATTTAAGAAAACCAAATATTTTTATTTTATTATTTGGTTTGTCAGTAGGAAGTATTTTAATTGGAACAATCGTTTCAACTATTTTGAGCCGTTTTCCAGTTAAACCGATAATGAAATTAATTGAAGGAATGCAGTTATTAGCTAATGGTCATTATGAAACAAGAATAGATTTAGGAAAAAATTTATTAGAAAAAGATTTAACAACTAATTTTAATCACTTAGCTACAGAACTCGAAAATACAGAATTATTACGTAGTGATTTTATCGACAATTTCTCACATGAATTTAAAACACCGATTGTTTCTATTAGTGGGTTTGCCAAGATTTTAAAAAATAATGATCTTCCTAAGAAACAACAAGATGAATATTTGGATATAATTGTAAATGAATCAAAAAGATTAACAGATATGGCAACAAATGTTTTAAATTTATCAAAGATAGAAAAACAAGTTATTTTAAGTGATGTAACTAGATTTAATTTATCAGAACAGATTAGAAATGCAATCATATTATTAGAAAAAAAATGGTTGGCAAAAAAAATCGAATTTGATTTAGATTTTAATGATTATGATATTGAAGCTAATAAAAAAATGTTGGAACAGGTATGGATTAATTTATTAGATAATGCAATCAAGTTTTCACCAGAAGATAATATAATAGAAGTTTCAATTAAACAAAATGAGCAACAAATAGAAATTAATATAAGTAATTATGGACCTAAAATTTTAGAACATGATTTAAAAAGAATATTTGAAAAATTTTATCAGGGGGATACATCACACGCTAGTCAAGGAACAGGTATTGGATTGTCAATCGTAAGTAAGATTGTCGCTTTGCATAAAGGAAATATCACGGTAACTAGCGATGATAAAACAACATTTAAAATAGTTTTACCTATTTATCAAACAAACCAGTAATTATGCTGGTTTTTATTTTTAGTTTAGTTTCAGTTTAGTTTACAAATATATAATTCTAAATGAAAGGATGATGAAATATGTGGAAACTAATGAAACAATTAAATAAAAAAGAATACTTAATAATTTTTATTTGTTTTATTTTTATTTGTATTCAGGTTTATCTGGATTTACTCTTACCTGATTACATGAGTTCAATAACTACTTTAGTTCAAAGTGAAGGTAGTGCTTTTAACGATATATTAATTGAAGGAAGTAAAATGCTTTTATGTGTTTTTGGAAGTTTGATAGCATCTGTAATTGTTGCTGCTTTTGCTGCTAAAATTGCTAGTAATTTTGGTGGGCGAATTAGAGAAAAATTATTTGATAAGGTACAAAATTTTTCTTTGGCAGAAATTAATCATTTTTCTACAGCTAGCTTAATTACTCGTTCAACTAATGATGTTACTCAGGTACAAAATTTAATTGTCATGGGGTTACAAGTTGTTGTAAAAGCACCAATTATGGCAGTTTGGGCGATTTTAAAAATTGCTGATAAAAGCTGGCAATGGACTGGGGTAACTGGAATAGCAGTTGCTATTTTGTTAATTGTTAATTTAATTT
Organism: Erysipelatoclostridium sp. An15; assembly: GCF_002160675.1. Taxonomy (NCBI): domain Bacteria; kingdom Bacillati; phylum Bacillota; class Erysipelotrichia; order Erysipelotrichales; family Coprobacillaceae; genus Thomasclavelia; species Erysipelatoclostridium sp. An15. The sequence continues at coordinate 31,531 of NZ_NFLA01000009.1, read as the reverse complement.
GTATTCTATTTGCAATTCCAAAATTTAATAAAGTTCAAACACTAACTGATAATGTTAACAAAGTAGCCAGAGAAAATTTAACTGGTTTATCTGTCGTTAGAGCTTATAATGCTGAAGCTTATCAGGAAGATAAATTTGAACAAGCAAATCAAGAACTAACAAAAACAAATTTATTTGCTAATAGTATTATGGCAATATTAAATCCATCGATTCAGTTTATTATGAGCGGTTTGACTTTGGCGATTTACTGGATTGGGGCTTATTTGATTAATAACGCTAATATGATTGAAAAAATTAATTTGTTTTCTGATATGGTCGTCTTTTCAACTTATGCAATGCAAGTAGTAATGGCTTTTATGTTAATGGTCATAATCTTTATTATGTTGCCACGTTCATTAGTGTCAGCTAAAAGAATTAATGAAGTCTTAGATACTAAGATTACGCTTAAGGATGGGACAGTTGTCAATTCACCAAATAATTATAGAGGTGAAGTTGAATTTAGAAACGTTAGTTTTAAATATCCAGATGCTAAAGAATATGTTTTAAAAAATATTTCTTTTAAAGCAAAAAAAGGAGATACTATTGCTTTTATTGGATCGACGGGAAGTGGTAAAAGTACGTTAATTAATTTAATTCCTAGATTTTATGATGCAACTGAAGGGGAAGTATTAGTTGATGGGGTTAATGTCAAAAGCTATAATCAAAAAGCATTGCGCAATAAACTAGGATATATTAGTCAAAAAGCAGTTTTATTTAAAGGAACAATTCGTTCTAATGTTGATTATGGGGATAATGGTAAAGAAACAACTTTAGATAGTGATATTGTTGAAGCTATTTATGTTGCTAAAGCTAATGAATTTGTAGAAACTGAAGACGTTGGTTATGATGGGTATGTTAGTCAAAATGGTTCTAATTTCTCTGGGGGTCAAAAACAACGTTTATCAATTGCTCGTGCCGTTTGTCGTCGTCCTGAAATTTTTATCTTTGATGATTCTTTTTCAGCATTAGATTATCGTACTGATAAAGAGCTAAGAAAAGCTTTAAATAGTGCATGTAAAGAAGCAACAAAATTAATTGTTGCTCAACGTATTGGAACAATAATTGATGCCAATCAAATTATTGTTTTAGATGATGGGGAAGTTGTAGGAATGGGGACACATCAAGAATTATTAAAGTCTTGTCCTGTATATCAAGAAATTGCTTATTCTCAATTATCAAAGGAGGAACTTGAAAATGAAAAATAAAAAACAAGTTTCCAATGAATTTGGAATAATTACTTTTTTTAAAAAGCTATTTAAATTTGCAAAAGAGTATCAAATAGTAGCAATTATTGCTGTCATTTTGGCTATGGGGGGATCTTTTTTAACTATTATTGGACCAGATAAATTATCTAAGTTAACTGATTGTATAACTGATAATATGTTTACGGGGATTAATATGCAAACTATTTTTGATATTGGAATTGTTTTAGTCGTGATCTATGTCGTAAGTATGTTGCTGTCTTTATTTCAAGGATTGATAATGGCTAATATAACCCAAAGAATTTCTAAGAAATTAAGACAAGCTATTTCAAGTAAAATCAATCGTTTACCAATGTCATATTATAGTCATAGTTCAACTGGGGATATTTTATCTAGAATTACTAATGATATTGATACTATTGGACAAGCTTTGAATCAAAGTGTTGGAACATTGGTAAGTGCGATTACTTTATTTTTAGGATCATTATTTATGATGTTAAAAACAAATTTGATTATGACGATTTCCGGTGTATTAGCAGTTTTAATTGGTTTTATTCTCATGATAATTATTATGTCTCATTCACAAAAATATTTTGATTTACAACAAAGTCGTTTAGGAAAATTAAATGGACATGTAGAAGAAATATATACTGGTCATTTAGTAGTTAAAGCTTATAATGGGGAAGAAAATGCAAAAAAACAATTTAATGAATATAATCAAGGTTTAATTGATAGTGGTTTTAAAGCACAATGTTTATCTGGTTTGATGATGCCAATCATGAGTTTTATTGGTAATTTTGGTTATGTTGTTGTTTGTATTGTTGGAGCTATTTTAACAATGAATGATCAAATTTCATTTGGTATTATTGTAGCTTTCATGATGTACATTCGTTATTTCACGCAGCCTTTATCGCAAATGGCCCAAGCGGTGCAAACTTTGCAATCAGCATCGGCTGCTGGTGGTCGTGTTTTTGAGTTTTTAGAAGCTCAAGAGATGGACAATGAAGACTATAAAACTAAAAAATTAACGAATGTTAAAGGAAATGTTAAATTTGAACATGTAAAATTTGGTTATGAAAAAAATCAAACTATTATTAATGATTTTTCAGCTATCGCTAAATCAGGGCAAAAAATTGCAATTGTTGGTCCAACCGGGGCAGGTAAAACTACATTAGTAAACTTGCTAATGCGATTTTATGAAATTGATGATGGGGCAATTTATATTGATGGCGTCAATACTAAGGACGTTAAGCGAGAAAATATTCATGAACAATTCTGTATGGTTTTACAAGATACTTGGTTATTTGAGGGGACAATTAAAGAAAACTTAGTTTACTGTACTCCAGACGTTTCTGATGAAAAAATAATTGAAGCTTGTAAAGCGGTTGGATTACATCATTATATTCAAACATTGCCAAATGGCTATGATACAGTATTAAATGATTTTGTTAATCTTTCTCAAGGTCAAAAGCAGCAATTAACTATTGCTAGAGCAATGATTGCAGATAAACCAATGTTAATTTTAGATGAGGCTACTAGTTCTGTTGATACAAGAACAGAATTAATTATCCAAAATGCTATGGATAAATTAATGGAAAATAGAACCTCTTTTGTTATTGCTCATAGATTATCAACGATAAAAAATGCTGATTTAATATTAGTAATGGATAAGGGTGATATTGTTGAAAAAGGAAAGCATGATGAATTATTAAAATTAAATGGTTTTTATGCAAATTTATATAATAGTCAATTCGAAGAATAAAAGTATTTAATTATTGGGAAGAAAGCTTAATTAGTAGTTTATAGAATAATATAAGTTATTAGATAAAAACTAGTATAACTATAATGAAATGTTATACTAGTTTTTTTATGCTGTAGATAATTATTTTATTATATTAGATTTATTAGTAACAAAAGATAAAGATATTTCAGTCGATTTCTTAATTTAGGAAATCGATTGAAGACAAAGTTAAAGCAAATAAAATAATAAGTGTAAAAAGAAGAGGAGGTATAAAATATGAAAAAAGCAGCGGTTTTATTAGCACCGGGATTTGAAGAAGGTGAAACATTAACAATCGTAGATATTATTCGTAGAGCTAATTTACAATGTGATATGTTTGGATTTGATGATGTGGTAATGGGTGGTCATGAAATTCAAGTACGATGCGATAAAAGATTAAGTGAAGAAGTTATTGATTATGATATGGTTATTTTACCTGGAGGATATGATGGGGCTGCCAATTTAAGGGATAGCAAAATTGTTATGAAGATACTTCAGGAAATGAATGAAAAAAATAAATATATCTGTGCGATGTGCGCAGCTCCAATTGCTTTAGAAAGGGCTAACCTTTTAGTAGATAAAAATTATACAGCTTATATAGGCTATGATAAAAAAATTAAGCAAGGACATTATCTTGAAGATAAAGTTGTAATCGATGGTAATATAGTAACTAGTCGCGGACCAGCTACTGCATATGCATTTGCATATAAGCTTGTTGATTTATTAGATGGTGATTCGCTAGCGGTTAAAAAAAGAATGGTTTATTTCAATGCGTTTGATGTAAAGGAGGATGAGTAATATGTCAAAAGTTGCTGTATTAATGGCAGAAGGTTATGAAGAAGGAGAAACACTAACAATTGTTGATTTGTTAAGAAGAGCTGGAATTGAATGTTATACCTTTAGTTTTGGTGAAAAATTCGTTAAAGGAATGCATGGCATGAGTATTAGGGCTGATAAAATATTTAGTGAAGAAGTTAAAGACTATGATATGTTAGTATTACCTGGAGGAAGACCTGGTGGAGCTAATTTGAATAATAATACAGATGTTATTTCTATGGTTCGTTATTTCAATGATAATAATAAATATTTAGCTGCTATGTGTTCAGGAACAATTGTTTTATCAACAGCAAAAGTTATTGATGGGAAAAAGGTAACAGGTTATACTGGTTATAAAGAAAAGTTAATTGGTGGTCAATTTGTAGATGATGTAGTTGTTTTTGATCAAAATATAGTAACAAGTCAAGGACCAGCAACTCCTTATCCATTTGCATTTAAAATTGCTGAGATTTTTGGAAAAGACGTAACAGAAATGAAAGAAAGATTAATGTATAATTTTGCTGGCGGAAAATAGAAAGTGAGTGATGAAGGATGATCTATGATAAATTACCAATTGTATTTTTAAGTACAATTGCTAGTGAAAAGAAAGATTCAACAAATAGTCAAATTGCAACATATATATTAGATCATCTTGATGAATTGCAAAACATTGGTATTAAACAAATGGCATCTGAGTGTAGTGTTGCAATCAGTTCAATTTCTCGATTTTGTAAAGAAATTGGTTTAAGAGATTTTGCGGAATTAAAAGACTTATTGCTATCAACTGATTTATATTTTGAAGAACAATCGGCATTAAAATCTCCTAAAGATCGTTTACATGATTATAGTAAAAAAGTTAAGCAAAGTATTGAAATGGTTGAAAATTCAATAGATATGGCTGCTATAACAGATTTGTGCAATGATATTTATAATTATCAAAGAGTAGCGGTTTTTGGTTTATTAAAAGCAGGAGCGGTTTGTCTTAATTTACAAGGTGATTTATTAATGCTTGGAAAACAGGTATATACTAATATTTCCTATCAACAACAAATGGAGTATATAATGTCAGCTAATGAAGAGGATCTTATTATAATTTTTTCTTATACTGGTTCGTATTTTGATTACCAAGAAATCAGAGCCGCTAAAAATCAGTTAAAAATACCTAAAATATGGTTTATTTCAAGTGAAAAAAGTGAATTTTCTACCTTTTTAGATCGAATAATTACGTTTAAATCTTTACAAGATCAAAATAGTCATCCTTATCAGTTACAATTTATTGCCAGCTTGATAGCACAAGAATATTCGAGAAAACACAAGTTTAAATAACTTGTGTTTTTGTATGATTTTTAAATCAAAACTATCATTTCTTAATTTAGAAAATTAATGGCTAAGATAAAAAATATTAGCTATATTAAAAAAAAGAAATGGAGGTAAAAAGTGTATGGATAATAAAAATAATCAAAAATCAGAATCTTTTATCTTAGCTGCTTTATTGGCTGTAGTAGGTGGTTTTTTAGATGCTTATACATTTTGTTGTCGTGATAAAGTCTTTGCTAATGCACAAACTGGAAATATTGTTAGAGTTGGAATTACTCTAGCAAACGGTGAATATTATAAAACGTTAAGATATTCGATTCCAATATTGGCTTTTTCAATAGGCGTATTACTTGCTATGTATATGAGAAACAAAAATTATTCCAAATTTCATTGGCGTCAGGTTGTTTTATTTTTTGAAGCGATGATTATTGTAATTGTAAGCTTTATACCTATGAATAACGTTTTAAATATTGTATCAAATATTCTTATTTCTTTTTTATGTGCAATGCAAGCTGAGAGTTTTCGAAAAGTTTTAGGGAAACCATTTTCATCAACTATGTGCACAGGAAATTTAAGAAGTGGAACAGAGTATTTGTACAATGCTATTGTGAATAAAAATTACAAATTGTTAAAAAATATGATGCAATATTTATTGATTATTATTTCTTTTATTAGCGGAGCATTTAGCGGGGTATTGATTACTAATATACTATTGGAAAAAGCTATTTTAATATCTTTAATACCGTTGTTTATTTCCATCTATGTTATGTCAGATAAAATAAATTATGGTATATAAAAGAAAAAGCATTATATTGAAATAACGCTATAATAAGTTTATTTATAGCGTGTTTTTGTAGTAATAAGATATTTATATTCTAGATGTTATATTGTTTTATTTATCTAAACACTAAGTAGATACATTTTTCATAAAAAAAGCTGCTATTAATATTTTTCAATCATTAAGATATCTTGAAGATGAAAAGCTGCATAAAAATCTTAACGTTTGGTTTATAGTTAGTAAAAATATTTATAAATTTTAGATGATGGGTGCTTCCAAGTATTTTATAGGTGGCGCCCATTTTGTTTTTGTTTATATGATTGTTGATAGATAAGCTTTTGTATATTGCGTGTTTTAACATAATTTTAACAACTCTGCTCTAGTTTCTACATATTTTTTTAACACTACTCTGCTCTATAATCTAAGCATAAGGGAGGTGCTTTTTTATGGAAGCATTTAAAAATAAAAGAATCAAAATTATATTTAATTCTAATACAGGGTGGATATGTGAAACTGGTCCATTTATTCAAGTTGATCATAACTTTATTGTCATGATCAATGAATTGACAAAAAAAATCAAGTACGTAAATATGCAATGCATAAAAACGATAGAAATAGTAGGTGATATTAATGAATAAAATTGAAGTAGCTGTTATTGGATCTGGTAAACTAGGAGCAAGTATTGCCAGAAAGTTATGTTCACAAGGGAAAAATGTTTTAGTAATTGACGTTAGACATCAAGCTTTTTTGAAACTTGAAGATTATAGTGGTTTTTATGAAGAAGGAAACGCTTTGGATATTGATTTTCTTATTGAACATGGAATCAAAGATTGTGACACGATTGTTTTAACAACAAATAATGATAATACTAATTTGTTTCTTGCAGATTTGTGTCATGATATTTTTCATATTCCTTATATATATCTAAGATTAAATGACGCTAGAAAGAAAAAACTAGTTGAAGCCAGAGGAATAGAATGTATTTGTCCATTTTTGCTCTCATTGGATTATTTCAATGATCTTTGTGGAGAGGGGGGGCTTTCAAGATGAAAATAGTTATTGCAAATGGAAAACACGAAGCAGATTATATTATTGGTATGTATAAAAAACAAAAACATGATCTCATTGTGATTAATTCTAATGAAGAAACATGCAAATATCTTAGTGCTAAAACGCATTTAAGTGTTTATCATGGAAGTCCAACTAAAGAGTTTTCTTTAGAATCAGCGCGTATTCACGGTGCAGATTTATTTATTGCTTTAGCTAGTGATGATATAGAAAACTATGTTGCATGTAAAATGGCAAAAGATATTTTTGGGGTTAAGCATACTATCGCTTTGGTACTGAATCCCAAAAATGCTGAAATATTTAAACAACTAGGAATTGATTCAGTATTAAGTTCTACTGCCTTATTGGCTCAGGAAATAAAAAACGAAAGCGCAATTGAAGATTTGATAAAAGTATTATCTTTAGAAAATAATAAGATTATTATTATTGAAATCGAAGTTGTTAATCAGGATGAATGTTGCTATAAGACATTAAAAGAGTTGAATGTTACTTCAATGGGAAGTGTTAGCTGTATTACTCGACATAATCAAGTTATTATTCCCCATGGAGATACACGTCTTTATGCTGGTGATAGAGTTTTGATTGTTACAAAACCAGAAAATAAAGAACGAATGATAAAAGCATTTAGAGGTTTATGATGAAAAAAGAATATCATTTGATTGTTTATTATTTAAGTTTCTTTGTTATTCTTATTGGTTTTGTACAGCTAATACCACTAGTGGTTTTACCTTTTTATCCTGATGAAATCATTTATGCGCCACATTTTATTGTTCCTGGAGTTCTTAGTATTTTAGGAGGGTTGGTTGTAAGAAGCTGTTACAAAAATTTTAAAATTATGCAGCTTCCTTCTTTTTACGACTCTATACTTGTTGTTATTACTTGGATTAGTGCTATTGTTATTAGTGCAGTTCCATGGATGTTAACTGGTCATTATAATTTTACTCAAGCTATTTTTGAAATGACAAGTGGTTATTCAACAACTGGATTATCAGTTGTTGATGTTACCCATTGTCCACATATCTTTCTATTTTTTAGAACTGTTACGTTATTTGTAGGTGGGGTAGGATTAGTTTTAGTTGTTACCAGTGTTTTGTCAGATCGGCTTGGTTTGAATCTTTATCATGCCGAAGGACATAGTGATCGGTTATTACCGAATCTAGCAAAATCAGCACAACTTATTTTATCTATCTATTCGTTTTATATTGTTGCAGGAACAATTGCATATGTCATAGCTGGAATGGATTGGTTTGCTGCAATTAATCATTCTGTAGCTTGTTTGTCAACGGGTGGATTTAGTGTTCATCCCCAAAGCATCTATGGTTATCATAGTGCTGTGATTGAAATTATAACGATTGTTTTAATGATTTTAGGAAATACAAATTTTTTAGTACATTATTTTTTGATCAAACGTCGTTTTAAAACAGTTTTGCATCATTGTGAAATACGATTTATGATCATAGCGTTGCTTATTGTTGTTCCTTTAATGGCTGTTATTCTGGTTTCAAATTGCTATGAACATAGTTTTATAGAAAGCTTACGTATTTCTGTTTTTCAGTTAGTAAGTGCACTTTCAACAACTGGTTTTCAGTCTGTAGAAACAATGAAAGAATTGCCAAATGGTTTCCTTTCAATCCTTATTTTGGCAATGGTTATTGGTGGTGGAATCGAATCTACTGCTGGAGGAATTAAACAGTATCGTTTTGTGCTTTCGATAAAAAGCTTGGCTCATTATATTCGCCAATCAATGTCAAATACGCATGTTATTCGTACTAATTATATTCAAAGAGCTGGTAAAAAAATAGAATTGTCTGATGGAGAAGTAAAAAATACCTCATTCTTTATTATTGTTTATCTGATTTTCTTTTTTATAGGATCATGGATTTTTACTTGTTTTGGTTATAATTTACAAGATGCTATGTTTGAGTTTTCTTCATCATTATCTACGGTAGGATTATCAGTAGGAATTGTTGGGTATTCGGCGCATCCTATTATTCTTTGGACGTCAACGATAGGAATGTTTATTGGTCGTTTGGAAATTATTATTGTATTTCATGTAATTATAAGAGTATTATATGATATAAAGAAAAAGGAATTAACGTAAAGAATTTCCTTGAATGGCTTTTTTGAAAGGAGAATTATGAAAGCACATTTAAAAAATGTTATTTTTTTCCTGGGAATTACAGCTTTGATGATTGTTTTGATGATTTCTCTTGATGGATTTCATGTCAATGATGAAAATATATTTCTTTTATTCGTTTTTGTTATATTGATTACTTCGATTGAAACGAGCAAGCTATATTATGGAATTATGCAGACAATTATTTTTACATTGTCATTTAATTATTTTTTAACAGCACCAAGATATACTTTTCATATTGATGATCAAAACTATTATGTCAGTTTCGTAATTTTTATTACCATTACACTGATTGTTAACTCATTGGTGTTGCAATTAAAAAAACAGATGATTTTATCAAAAAATAAAGAAAATAGAATTCGTACTCTATATGATATTACATCGTTATTTTTATACAATCATATAGACGATGATATTTATCAGATGCTTATTTCTATTTTGGACAAACATTTTCATTTTCCATTATCTATCATTACCCAAAGAAAAACATATGGCCATGTTTTAAATATTGATTCGTTTGATGAATTATTTGCATATTGTTTAGATAAAGATCAACCGATTGGTTTTAATCAGCAAGAGTTTTCTCATTTACCGTTAATTATTTTTCCGATAAAATCTAAATTAGCTGATTATGGGGTATTGGCTGTTGAAGCGGGAAATTATAACATATCACAAGAAGAGATAGATTTTCTGATTGTTGTTATCAGAGAGTTGACATTAGTACTAGATAAAGAATATATTGCAAAAAAACAAGAAGAAAGCAAGATTCAAATGGAAAAGGAAAAGTTTAAAACAGCTTTATTAAGAGGACTATCTCATGATATTAAGACACCGTTGACTTCTATTCAAAGTGGCTCAGATTTTTTATTGGAGAGTTATGATTTGATAGATGATCAATCAAAAAAAGAACTGATCCAAGATATTTATCAAGAATCATGTTTTATGAGTGATTTTGTTAGAAATCTTTTAAACTTAAGTATGTTAAGCGAAAATAAGAATATCCTTCAATATTCTAAAGAATCTATTGAAGATATTTTATTTGATGTTATTGGAAAAATAAAAAAAAGACTGTCTCATCGTACAATTGAAGTTGATCAGCAACGTGATATGATTTTAGTTGATCTTGACCCGGTACTGATTAATCAGGTCATTGTCAATATCTTAGAAAATGCTATTAAGCATACTCCTGATGGAACACATATTACTATCAATTATCATCTTGATGGTGATTGTATATTGATTGAAATCAGTGATACCGGTGGTGGTATTAAAGACAATCAGCTAGATAAGATTTTTGAGGATTTCTATTCGATTACTAAAAATCAAGATCATATGCGTAGTACAGGATTGGGCTTAAGTATTTGTAAGGCGATTGTTGAAGCACATGGTGGAAAAATATGGGCTTTCAATAATCCTCGAGGAGCAACATTTGCTTTCACTTTGCCATTAACTGCTCCTGTTAATCAAAGTAATATTCAAAGTGATGAAACTGTAATGAGTAATGAACATATAGTGAAGTAGAAATAAGGAGATTTTTATGAATAAAACAATTTTAGTTATTGAAGATGATCCAGCAATTGTTCGTCTTTTAAAGGTTGCGTTAAAAACAAATGACTATAAAGTCATTACGGCAGAAAATGGAGTTAACGGAATCTCATTGTTCTTGTCTTTAAAGCCGGATTTGATTTTATTAGATTTAGGATTGCCGGATATGGATGGAACTGAAGTATTGGCACAGATTCGTGAAATTGATCAAGTACCAGTGATTATTGTATCAGCACGAGGACGTGAGAAAGAAAAAGTTGAGGCACTTGATTCTGGTGCGGATGATTATATTACAAAGCCATTTAATGTTGGAGAGTTAATGGCACGAATGAGAGTCTGTTTCCGTAAATCAAAAAGAGATACGGCATCACAATGTTTTTGTTATAAGGGCTTGTCTGTAGATTTTAATAAATATAAAGTAACACTAGATGGTCATGATATTCATCTAACCCCTAATGAATTTAAAATTCTCAAACTGTTTATTGAAAATCAAGGCAAAGTATTGACACATCGTTATATTCAAAAACAGATTTGGGGGTATACTAGTGAAGATGAGTATCAGTCTTTACGCGTTTATATTACAACCTTACGTAGAAAAATAGAAAAAAATCCATCTTCACCACAATACATTTTTACTGAAGTAGGTATTGGTTATCGTTTTTCAGATGAATAAAAATGGATGTTTTTTCACAAATAGTTTTATCATTGAATGAATGGATATATGTAAAAATGGATCTCATAGATGGGATCCATTTTATTCATTATCAAATTTTAAATAATTCTTTATGATAATAGATTTGAAGTTTTTCAAGTTTTTACATTTTTTTATTTCTGAGATAACGATATCATTGTTAAACAAAGAAATCAATGTTTCGTATAGTTCGTGAAAATGTTTACTGTCAATTTTATTAAAAGCAATCATAAAGACAACGTTTACATAATGTTTATTTCCCCAATCTATACCTTTGGGACTGATGACAACACCGATACTAGTTTTGTAGGCACTCATTTTCATCGGATGAGGAATTGCAATGTTCATAAAAGCAGTGGAACTAGTGATTTCTCTTTTCCATACTTCTTCTTGAAAATTATCAGCGACATAGCCTAGATTAATCATTTTCTGTGATAATTCATTAATTACTGTTGTTTTAGAAACATCGCTATCTTGTATATAAAATAGATTTTCACTGAAATAGAAATTGAGATTATTAGTGAGTATTTCACTTTTTTTCTTTGCTCTGATTTTGGTAATGGCATCAATAATTTTGTTTTTATCATAACCCATTGATAATGGTGGTAATAACAACGTTAAATACTGTGAAGAAGGAGTGACAGGTATTGTTGTTATAAGTAAATCAAAGTGACTATCCCGTATTTCATTTTCAAATGATATGGTTTTAATAATGGTTAATTGATCACCAAAATCCATCATTAGTTTTTCATATAAAGTGCTAGTTAAATTCAGATATTCAGGACATAACAGACAGCAGGAAACTTTAGTTTCCTCTTTTTTTTGTCTTTCAATTTCGGTGCCAACATGTAAGGTAATAAAAGCAATTTCATCTTCACTGATATTTTCATGGAATGATTGCATCAGCTGATAAGCAATAAAAGTTGAAATATCATATATTGTTGGACAAGATAATTTGATTGATTCTAGCATAGGATTTTTTAATATAGTATTTTGAGTAAGTCTGTTTTTTAAATTTTTTAAATGCAAAACAAATGGTGCTATAAACGTATCTGTATCAAGATTTACTAGAAAATGCTGATCAACTTTTTTGATGATTTGTTTAGTCATTTCAATGATTTCACTAGGAACTAATAGAGGTATATTTTCAATTTTATGATTAAGATCATTAACCTTATTTTTTAAAAGAATATAGATTTCAAGAATCTCAGTTTCATTGAAAGTAACATCGAAAGTTTGTTGTAAAACATCACATAATTCCTGTATCATTTTTTCGTCATTTTTATTTCCTGATAAATTTAATGATTTATCATCGATAATATGATTGCCATGATGAATACGGTTGACCATAATCGTAACATGTAAAACAAAATTAACACATGAAAAATCATTAATATAATAGTTATATTTTTTACAGATATCTTTGATTAGAGAAAAAAGATATTCTAAATCATAATCAGGAAAACTTTCTTGTAAAAAAGTGAGATTGAGAAAATTACCGCAGACTTCTTCGGAAATAACAAGACTAATTAGTTTTCGCTTGTCATGCTCATTTCCTTCGATATGCAGTTTATTATTTTCGCTAGATAAAGCTATATTTAATCTGGCAAGTGATGTATTCATCTTGTGCAAATCTTTTTTTAAGGTGCTGTAACTAATAAATAGTTCCTCACATAAATCAAAAATATCAATATTATCTTGCTTTTCTAAAAGCATTTTTTTAACGATATAAATATACCGGCCTTCGTAATCTTGAGGAATATCATGATTGCATTGAAGTAGAAACTTAGCTTTCTTTTTATTAATAGTATAGCCCCGATTACTGGATGAGATTAAATGAGTATATGACATATTTATTTCAGCAATATAAGATTTGATCGTTCTTACTGAAAGATTAAGAACTTTAGCTAGATTGTCAGCAGTCACTTTATGATTGCTCATATATAAATAATTAATTAGCTCTTGTTGTTTTTTTCTCATATTCTCATCCTTTCATACCTAGTTTTAAATATATTATAGTCAATTTAAAATACATTTAAAACTCAAATTTTGCACGGTGCAAATGTTGGTTTTGCACTGTGCAAAGTGTTAGTTGAGGGGATTTATACAAAATGATTTAATAAAAGCATCAAAACAAGAAATCAAGAAAAAGGGAGGAAAACAAAATGAAACAAATGCATATATTTCTTTGTTGTGGCGGAGGATTATCATCAGGCTTTTTAGCTCAAAAGGCAAGAGCAGCTGCAAAAAAAGGAAAAATCAATGCGACTATTGAAGCGAAAAGTGAAAGTGAAGTAGTCCAGTATTTACCCAAAATGGATATTTTATGTATTGGACCACATTATGAATTTAGATTGGAGGCTTTTCAAGATATGGCAGCCCCATATGATATACCAGTTATTGTGATTCCAGAAGAAATATATTCTATGCTAGATGGTAAAGCCTTACTTGAACTAGCTTTATCTAAAATCGAAAAAGTAAAAAATTAATCATGATAGGAGTGAAAAAAATGACAGGAATAATGAATTGGTTTACCAATAAATTGGCACCAGGTATGCAAAAAATCTTCAGTAATCCATGGATTGCTGCCGTAGCTAGTGCAATGCAGAAAATTTTACCATTTATTTTAGTTGGTTCAGTTGTATCTATATACAACGTCTTTGTTCGTTACATACCATCATTACCAGACTTGAGTTTTGTCAACACATTTAGTTTTGGGATGATGTCTTTAATCGTTGCTTTTATGGTTACCTATTTTGGTATGGTTGAATTAGATCATCCAAAATATACCATTACAGCAGGATTAACTTCTTTAACAGTATTTTTGATGGCTTTATGTCCAACTATGGCAACCTTGCTACAAAATACTACAACAGGGAAAACAGAGCTGACATTTACTGATATTAATTTTTTAGGTGGTTCGGGTTTGTTTGTTGCAATTATTGTCGGCCTTGTTGTAATGCTAATATTTCATTTATATGCAAAATTACATGTTTTAGAAGATAGTGCTACATTACCGGATTTTGTTTGTGAATGGATTAATAATATTGTGCCGATGACAGTGATTTATCTGCTTTTTGGCATTACAGTTTTTATTATTGGTTTTGATTTAGTTGAGTTCATTAACTATATATTCCAGCCAGTTGTCAATCTTGGACAATCGTTACCAGGATTTGTCGTAATTTGTTTCTTATATGTGTTGCTTTATTCTGTGGGTATTTCAGCATGGTCATTAAATGCAATTGTTAAACCGATTTTGATGGCAGGAATTGCGGCTAATGCAGAAATGGCTCTAGCTGGAGGAAACCCAATTTATATTGTTACGACAGAAACAATTTTTACAACAGCTTTAGTGGCAATGGGAGGTTTAGGAGCAACCTTGCCTTTAAATATCTTAATGATTTTTAAATGCAAATCAAAGAAGTTGAAAACAATGGGAAAGATTTGTATTGCACCATCAATTTTCAATATCAACGAACCACTTGTTTATGGTGCACCAATAGTTTTTAATCCATTGTTGATGATTCCAATGTGGATTAATTCGATTGTTGGACCATTAATCGTATGGTTTATCATGAAAGCTGGAATGCTAAATATTCCTGCAGGAGTTAACAATATTTCACGTATTCCTGCGCCAATATGTACATGGTTGACAACAGATGATTTACGGGCATTTATTTGGTTTTTTATCTTGTTTATTATCTATACAATTATCTGGTACCCATTTTTAATGAAATATGATCACCAGCTGATTAAAGAAGAACAGGAAAAAAACAAATGTATTTAATAGGAGGGATAAGTAGTGGAAGAAAAGAATCTTTTAATGTCTACGGCAATGAAAATAATTTTAAATGCAGGAAATGCACGTACAAAGGCTGATGAAGCATTAACTTTGATTAATGATTTTCACTTTCATCAAGCTCATGTAAAAATTTTAGAAGCAAGAGAAGACATAAAAAAAGCACATCAAGTTCAGACCGAAATTATTCAAAATGAAGCCGCAGGTCAAACTTATCAACCATGTTTATTATTTACTCATGCTCAAGATACATTGATGACAATCATGAGCGAAGTCAATTTGATTGAAAAGATGATTATGCTATTTGAAACGCTCTATCAGATAAAAGCCGAAAAGGAGAATAGCAATGTTACTGACAGATAAATATCAACAACAAAATATAAATCAGTTTCCTTCTCATTTTTTATGGGGTGCTGCAATCAGTGCTAAACAGGCAGAAGGGGGAGATGATCGTGGTTTAACTGTAGCAGATTTGCAGAATTATGATCCTGAAGATAAGACAAAAGTTAAAGGTGATTTAAATAGAGAGGGAATTTTAGATCGTATTGAACATCCAGATCAATATATTTTTCCAAAGATGATTGGTATTGAATTTTATCATCGTTATCGTGAAGATTTAAAGATGTTAAAAGAAATGGGAATTAACTGTTTTCGTTTTTCTATTAGTTGGGCGCGTATTTTTCCTGATGGAATAGATGGCGAACCAAGTGAAAAAGGATTACATTTTTATGATAAAATATTTGATTTATTGACAGAAATGAATATCGTTCCTATTGTTACTCTTTATCATGATGATATGCCAGTTGATATAGCATTAAATTATAATGGTTTTTTAAGTGAAAAGGTGGTCAATAGTTTTATTGATTATGCAACTCTTATCATGAAAAGATATAAAGATAGAGTGAAGTATTGGATTCCTGTCAATCAGATTAATTTAACTCGCATAGGTTTAAGTTCATTAGGGATTGTTAAAGATACCGTTACCAATTTAGAACAGAAAAAATACCAGGCTGTCCATAATAAATTTATTGCCTGTGCCAAAATCAAAGAAATTGGTAATAAAATAAATAAAGATTTCCAATTTGGTTGTATGCTGGCAGATTTTTTGGTGACACCTATGACTTGTCAGCCTGAAGATGTTCTTTTTGCAACCAAAAAAAATCAAATGACAATGTATTTTTATGCAGATGTACAATTAAGAGGAGAATATCCTGGATATGCTATTCATTATTTTCATGAAAATAACATACCTATATACACAAAAGAAGATGATTTATTGTTAATAAAAAATAACACTTTGGACTTTTTAGCAATCAGTTACTATAATTCTAATGTTGTCAGTTATAAAAATAATACACTAGCAATCGGTGATGCCCAACAGAATCCATATTTAAAAGCTAATCCATGGGGGTGGACAATCAATCCGCTTGGTTTATATGATTGTTTCTTAAAATATTGGGATCGTTATCAAAAACCGTTGATGATTGCTGAAAATGGAATAGGACAAATTGAAAAACTAGAGAATTATACTGTTCACGACGAATATCGGATAGATTATCTTCGTAAACATATTATGTCTTTAAAACGAGCGATAGATGATGGGGTAGAAGTATTTGCTTATTGTGCTTGGTCACCAATTGATATGGTTTCATCAGGAACAAGTGAAATGAAAAAAAGATATGGTTTTATTTATAATGATCAAGATGACTACGGTAATGGTAGTCATCAAAGATATAAAAAAGATTCGTTTACGTGGTATCAAAAAGTGATAAAAAGCAACGGAACTAATCTTTGATATAAATGAAATATAAAATTTTATATACCAAATATATTTTTATAATCTTTTAAAATATTGACAAAATATAGGGCTACAAAGAAACCTAATATTTTATATTAGGTTTCTAAAGCTCTTTTCATTTGGATTTTTTGTTGGATTTCGATAAGCTTATCCATTTTTCTAGCATTGGCGCATAAATAATGATAAAAAATATTACTAATAGTACCATGTGAAAATATGCTAATTAGGTTATCATTTATTGTGGTTAATTATAATTACTAAAAGACAAATAAAGTAAAAAAGATAAGTTTACTGTTAGAAGCTATAAAATAATTTTGTGGCAAGTACAATATTGCCTTACAATCATGGTTTTCTTTAGTATATGGTAATAACAAAAAGATAACTGTTGAAGAATTGAGTTTAATTATTGCTATTAATAAATATAAACATATGGGCATTTTTTAAATTGATTTTATCCATTTTAACGAAAAAGGATAGTCAATATAAAATCAACCATCCTATATTTTAAATATTGTATTTTTCATATGATAATTTATCACTCTATCTTACATTATTAAAAAAATACTATTTTAGAATGTAAATATATTATTCTAAAATTTTAAAATCTATAGCTGGACGGTTAAACTTAGTAGCTTTTTCATAAGAATATCCATAACCGTTAGCTCCGATAAACTCTGTAATATCTCCTGACTTAGAAGAATCATTAAAAATCTGAGTTAATTCATCGATATCATATGTAGTATATCCTATTTTTTTTGCAATCAAATTTGATACATCTAATAAAATTTCTACTTCTTCAGATTCTATTTCTACTTTAGAATACCTACCATTTTGACTATCGATAAAAAACGCAATTGCATTTCCAATATTTTGTTTATCTTGAGCAGCTTCATCTTGATAAACATATATTAAATCATTTCCACGAGAAGAATCTGTGATAAATTGTAAATTTAAGCTATATGTTTCATTAATTTGATTAATAATTGTTTCAATTTCATTTGGTGCTTCAGATGTTATTGAAGAAACATCGACATATTGATAGTCATCTTTTGACTCATTGGTTATTGTATCTGTTGATGGTGTTTCTGAAGATGTTGTATCGCTAGTATCTTTAGTTGGTTCAATATTGTTATTATTAGAGCCCTTAGAACTACAACCGCTTATCATAAAAGTTAGTAATAAAGTACTTATAAATAGTAAATTAATTTTTCTTTTCATAATAATTTCCCCTTCTTTAGAATTATTTTTAGTTATATGATTTGTCTTATAATAACCTAAATTTTTATATATTTTTTGATATCTTCTAAATAAAAATTATACTATTATATCTTCAAAACTCAAGTAGCATAGTGATGTTATCCTATTAACTTTTAAAAATTCTATTGATAAAAAATGATTTATTGCAAAATAAATATATTTTGATAACTAATGTAGAATATCGTTTGTAGATTGATATTTTTGATAATCTTACATTTTTTTGATTTCGAGACAAGGATCTCCTTTTCTAGACATTTGTATTAATATAACTTATACTTTTGATAGTGTTTTTATTAATTAAAACTTATATAGCAAGTTTTATATATTGATAAAGGAGATAATAAGATGAATGAATTACTAATACTAATTGGAATCATAATAATTTTAATCTTAGTAATTATTATGTTCTATCAATTAACAAAGACAACACAAAAAATGCAGCAACAGCAATTAATGTTAACACAAAAAGATGATACAATTAATCAAATTACAACAATTCTTAATTCTCAAAACGAAACCATTAAACTTTTAAATCAACAAAATCAAAAAAGTTTAGGAAATGATGAACGTTTTGGAGAACGATTAAAAAATGTAAACGAAAGTGTTCAAAGTTTATTGAAAGAATCATCACTGTCTTTTCAAAAAGTAGCAGATATTGCTAATCGAATTAATGATATTAATGATATTATGATAAACAAAAAATCTCGTGGTAATTGGGGTGAATACCAATTAAATAATTTATTAAGTGTTTACGCCGGAGATAACCAGGAAATATTTGAAACACAGTACAAACTTAAAAATGGATATATTGGAGATGTTGCTTTACATTTACCAGGTACAGATAAGATAATGATTATTGATTCTAAGTTTCCATTAGAAAATTATCAAAAATTTATTGATGAAGATGTATTAGAAGGGGAACGGTTAAAATACGAAGCAGCATTTAGACAGGATATAAAAAAACACATAAACGATATTTCTAAAAAATATATTAGTGTTCAAACAGTTGAAAATGCAGTAATGTTTATTCCTAGTGAAGCTATTTATATGTATATATGTGGTAATTGTGCTAACTTAATTCAATACGCTCATAGTAAGCATGTCTTAATTACATGTCCAACAACATTAATTGGGGTTGTTTTTACATTGATTAATGTTACTAAAGATTTTAATCGTAGCAAACATATTAAAACTTTGGAAAAAGATATTGTAGCAATGTATGAAGATGTTACTAGATTGACAGAGCGTTTAGATAATGTTGATCAAGCAATTATTAGAGTACAAAAATTATTTAAAGATGTTCGGATTTCTGCAGAAAAAATAGGTAAAAGAATTATAAAAATTCATGATGGATATGAACCTGAAACTGTCGAGGATAAAGATTAAGTAATAACTACAAATAAAAAGTTATAAGCCAGTGTAAGTAATTAACAAGCACTGGCTTTTTTTAATCTAAAGATTTTTTGTATTGATTACCCCATTGTTCCATTACCACAATAACCGGACGCATTGATTCGCCTAGTTCGCTTAAGCTGTACTCAACTCTAGGAGGTACTTCTGGATAAGCGGTTCTAATGACAATACCATCATTAACCATTGATTTTAAACTTGCTGTTAATACCTTTTGTGAAATACCAGGTAAAGATTTTCGCAGTTCATTATAACGCTTTGTACCAGTTAGTAAATCTCGTAAAATAAGTAATTTCCATTTGCTACCAATTAATTGTACAGTAGTTGCTACTGGACATTCAGGCATATTTTCTTTTTTTAACATAATTATTCTCCTATATGGTATATATGTTAGTAGTAAAATAATATATATTTATATTATAATTATTATCTAGATTTGAAACAATAATTATAAATAGAAACATAATAATGCCATTTCTTACCAAAAAGTGCCTACTTGTTAAAGAAGAAAAAGCCTTTAAAATAATAATTGAATATAAAGAAAGGGTGTAATTATGAATAATATAAATTTAGATATTGATAATTTTGAACCAGTAAATACTAAAATAGAAAAGATAAATATTGATAATAAACAAGTATTAAAAGTGGTTAAAGCTAAAAAAATTATGGAATTTGATGAAAATACTTATGCTAAACTACTAGGATTATCGTTTCATAATGGAATTATTGAAGTAAAAATGTTAAGTCGTCTTTTGAAAGATGCTCCTGATTTTGCACGTGGGTTTATTGGTATTGCTTTTAGAATTAATGAAGATGATTCTGCTTTTGAATCATTTTATCTTAGACCAACTAATGGTCGAATTG
Source organism: Erysipelatoclostridium sp. An15 (assembly GCF_002160675.1). Taxonomy (NCBI): domain Bacteria; kingdom Bacillati; phylum Bacillota; class Erysipelotrichia; order Erysipelotrichales; family Coprobacillaceae; genus Thomasclavelia; species Erysipelatoclostridium sp. An15. The sequence continues at coordinate 11,030 of NZ_NFLA01000009.1, read as the reverse complement.
ATGATCCAGTAAGAAAAAATCGAGGTTGTCAGTATTTTTCATATCCTAAATATACATTTGCTTATTTTAGAAATAAAAATATTACTGATTATGAAGGACCGGCAGATATTGGGTTAAATGAGTGGATTAGTTTAAAAGCTGTTATCGAAAATGAACAAGCTAAATTTTATCTAAATGATAGTAAAGAGCCGGTTTTGGTTGTTAATAATATGAAACATGGTGTTGGTAAACATGGAGCAATTGGTTTTTTTGTGGATGTTGGAACCGAAGCATATTTTATGGATTTAAAAATAACATGTAGTGATTAAATGGATATTATTAATTATTTAAAAAATGTACGATTATCGTACATTTTTTAAATAAAGAGCTATTATGAGCATTTTGTTGCTTATAATAGTTTTTATAAGGTTTTTTCCATCATTATTTTCAATGGTGTTAAACCACATTTTTCATAAAATTTCATTGCTGATTCATTTAAACACCAAACATTCAAGGTAATATGATAACAATCATGTTCTTTAGCAAAGCTAACAACGTGTTCATATAGTTTAGTACCAATATGTTGACCGCGATAATTTTCATCAACACATAAATCATCAATGTATAAAGTTATTTTGTTACCATAATTGTTTTGAAAGATACAAAAAGCATATCCTAAAACTTTTTGCTTTTCATCGGTATAAACAAAAATAGGGCGACTATTATCATTGATGATTGCTAAAAGCTGCTCATCATTATATTTTTTACCCCCATGTTTAAATAAATCTGGTCTTCCATCAGCGTGAACATTATTCACTTGATACAAAAGATTGTTAATTCCGTTAATGTCATTTTCTTGAGCTCTTCTTATCATAATCACACCTCACTTGAATTTATTATATAAAAAGACTAACATATTTACAAATCTTAATAAAAATATTAGTCAGTTTAATAGTATTACTGCAATTTAAAATAAAAAAGAATTTGATAATGAAGAGATACAGTTTTAATAACCAATCTAGTTGCTTATCTATTAATCAATAGAATCGATAATATTTATTGAATTAAATAGACATATGGTTGGGAATTTTTATAGGATCAGTTTTTGGTTTACAATTTTGTCTATTATTTGATAATGATGGTATAATTATATTAAGGAGGAATTATTATGGCCTTATTTGATAATTTAAGTAAGAAAGCAGTAAAGTTAACAGAAAAAACAATCGAGAAATCATCGGAATTGGCTGATACAGCTAAAACTAAGTTAAGTATAAAAAGTGCTGAAGCTGATATGGATGAACAATTTATTAAATTGGGAAAAATTTACTACGATATTATGTTAAAAGACAATGTCATTGATGAAGATAGTGTCGAAATTGTTAAAGAAATCGAAAGATTACAAGAAAAAATTGATAATTTAAAGCAAAATTTGAATAATAACGAATAAGAACACTAGATATATAGTGTTCTTATTTTATGTTCCAACAATGATTTAAAGGACCACTACCATGGCCTAAATCTAAATTATCTTTTAAAGCGCCAGTTAAATAATCTTTTGCCTGCGTTACGCTATCTTCAACACAATATCCTAGTGCTAAATTTGATGCGATAGCGGATGAAAGAGTACATCCAGTACCATGTGTATTAGGGTTATCAATTTTATCTCCTTTTAACCACAATATATTTTCTTGAAAATAAAGTAAATCATCAGCACGATTTTCAAAATGCCCACCTTTTATTAAAATATATCCTGAATACCATTCAGATATTTTCTTAGCAGCTGCTACCATGTCATCTTTACTAACTATTTTAATGTCGGTGAGCACAGTTGCTTCAGGAATATTAGGAGTAATTATAGTTGCTAGTGGAATAAGTTTTTCTTTTAAAATCTTTAATGCATTATCTGCAAGTAAACGTGAACCACTAGTTGCTACCATTACGGGATCAACTACTATTTTTAAGTCGTGATGTTCGCTTAATTTTTCTACAATCATTGCAATTAACTCGGGATTAGAAACCATACCAATTTTAACAGCATCAGGATAGATATCCTCAAAGACGCAGTCTAATTGTTTAGCTAAAAATTCTGGTGTAACATCCATAATATCACTAACACCCATAGTGTTTTGAGCAGTTAAAGCAGTAATTACACTCATTCCATAAACTTTGTGGGCCATCATTGTTTTTAAATCGGCTTGAATCCCCGCACCGCCTGAGCAATCAGAACCGGCAATAGTTAACACTTTTTTCATTTTAATCCTCCATTTCAGATATATTTTTAAAATATTTATCACTTATAGTACAGATTTGAGACCATTTATCTTGAACGCTTGCATCATAAACGGCCCAAACGGTAAATCCAGCTTGTTTTGCTGATAAGATTGCATGAAAAGCATCTTCAATTACAATACATTCACTTGGTTTTAAATTTAACTGATTAGCTGCAAAATGATAGATTGTACCATTTTGTTTATCTAAATCAGTTTGTTCACTAGTAATGATTTTGGTAAACAATTCTGATAAGGAATATTTGTCTAAAATTGCATTAGTAATTTCTAAAGTATTAGCAGTTAACAAGCATAATTTCTGTTGTTTTTTTATACATCTAATTAAAAAATCTTTAGCACCTGGTTTTAATTTAGCTTCAGTTAAGTAGCGTTGTTTAAGTAATGTATTTATTTCTTGATAGATTTGTTTAGGAGTTTGATTTAAAGAATATTCGTTAATTATATATTTGATAGCTTGATTAATCGATAACGGTGCTAAAATCTTATCTAAATCTTTTTTGGGGATAATATTTTTAGAAAGTAAATAACGACTTCCTATATCATTCCAAATAAACATTGAATCAAGCAAAGTACCATCTAAATCAACTATATAACCTTTAATCATAAATAATCTGAGCCTTCTTTTTTAATTTTGAAGCTGCTTCACTAATATTGGTAGCTGCCATAATTGCAGATACAACAGCGATTCCCGCTAAATTACAGTTTTTTAAAGATAAACAATTATCATAGTTGATACCACCAATAGCAACAACTGGAATATTAATGTTTGTTGTTATTGTTTGTAACTTTTCAATGCTAAGATTAGTAGTATTATCTTTTGTAGTTGTTGAAAACATAGCTCCTGCTCCTAAATAAGTTGCTCCAGCATTTTTGGCAGCAATAGCTTCATCTAGATTATGAACAGAAACCCCTAAGATTTTATTAGGACCAATTTTTTGACGAACCAAATTAGCTGGCAAATCATCTTGACCGATATGTATTCCATCACTATCAACAGCTAAAGCTACTTCTAAATTGTCGTTGATTATAAAAGGAACCTTGTATTTATGACAAACTTGTTTAACTTTTTTGGCCAGCTTGATAAAAGATTCATTATCAATGTTCTTTTCACGAAGCTGAACCATTGTAACACCGCCTAAAATTGCTTTTTCTACATCATCTTCTAGGTTGCGATTAGCTAACCAATGCCTGTCAGTGACTAAATATAAGTTTAATTGTTCTTTAGTAAAGTTCAATTTTTACACCTGCCTTTAATTTTGGAAAAGTAATTGTACTTAATGCATCAATTAAATATACTTTAAAACTGCCCGTACCTAAGTCTTGATTACGAATTTTTTGATCAGCAATTTCTCCACAATATCCCATTAAAGCAGTAGTATAGGCTGTAGTTTCTAAAATATCATTTTGCCCTACAGCAACAAAGGCACCTAATATAGCCGAAAGCATACAGCCAGTACCGCTTATTTTGCTCATAGTTGAACAGCCGTTTTTAATTACAAATGCTTTATTAGCATCAGCAACAATATCAATTTCGCCAGTAATTGAAATAATGGCTCCAGTTTCTTGGCTAAACATTTTAGCAAAATTAATAGTTTCTTTTAAATTTGATTCAGTAACAAGATCATTAATATTAGCATCAATAGCACTACTGGTAGTAAAGTTTTTAGCTAAAGTTTTGATTTCTGAAATATTACCACGAATAACTGCAAAATTGATTTCACTTAATAATTTTTTAGCAGCTTCTTTTCTGAATATACTAGCTCCTACACCAACTGGATCCAAAATAACAGGATGATTAAGGTGATTGGCCATTTTACCAGCTTTGCTCATCGCGATAATTTTATTTTCACTAAGGGTACCAAGATTGATAACTAAAGAATTACTAATGGTCGTAATTTCAACCACTTCATTAGGATCATCTGCCATTATTGGGCTGCCACCAGTAGCAAGAATTGCATTAGCACAATCATTAACAGTAACATAATTAGTAATACAATGAACAATAGGGTTACGAAACTTAACTTCCTTCATTACATTCTCATACATTTTTTTACTCACTTTCAAATTAATATGTTAGTTGTTTATATCATATCATTTTATTGTTAGTTAGACAATTAAGCGATTATTACTATATTTTTTGTTAATAATTAAAAAGTATAGTTGCTTATAATTGAATTTTCTTGTATAATCTATTGGGTTGGCAAAAAACCTAGAATGGAGCGATTATAAATGAAAGATAGTTATGATGTCATAGTTGTTGGGGCTGGACCGGCAGGAATTATGGCTTGTTATGAATTGTATTTAAAGCAGCCCGATTTAAGTGTGTTATTAGTTGATAAAGGACGCGACGTAATGGATAGACGTTGTCCAATTAAAGAAAAAAAGATTAAAGCGTGTCCAATAATTAAAGATAATGAACCTGGATGCTTACCAGCTTGTTCAATTACTTCTGGTTTTGGAGGTGCTGGAGCATATTCAGATGGAAAATTTAATATTACAAGTGAATTTGGTGGCTGGTTAACTGACTACCTTTCAACAGATGAAGTTGAAGATATTATCAATTATGTTGATGATTTATATTTACACCATGGAGCTACTAAGGAAATTACTGATCCAACTACTGATAAAGTAAAAGAAATCGAACATCGCGGATATGCAGTAGGATTAAAATTATTACGTGCTAAAGTTCGTCATTTAGGAACAGAAGAGAATTTAAGAATTATGACAGAAATGTCTAATGAATTAAAGAAACATATTGATATGGCTTTTGCTACTACAGTTAAAGAAGTTGTTGTAGAAAATAACCAAGCTACTGGAATTATATTAGAAAACGGACAAGAAATTAAAGGTAAAAAGATTGTTTTAGCACCTGGTCGTGATGGTTCTGCCTGGTTAACAAAAGTTTTAAAACAACATGGAATTGAATTATATAATAATCAAGTAGATATTGGAGTTCGTGTTGAAACAAGTAATATTGTTATGAACGAAATTAATGAAAATTTATATGAAGGTAAATTCGTTTATAATGCTAGTGTGGGAACTCGAGTAAGAACATTCTGCTCAAACCCATCTGGTCATGTTGTTATTGAAAATCACAGTGGAACAATGTTAGCTAATGGACATGCATATCATGATCCAAAATTAGGAAGTAAAAATACTAACTTTGCATTATTAGTTTCTCATACTTTTAGTGAACCATTTAATGAACCTAATGAGTTTGCTCACGAAGTAAGTCGTTTAGCTAATAAATTATCTAATGGTTCTGTAATTGTACAAAGATATGGTGATATTAAAAGAGGACGCCGTACTACTGAAAAACGTTTAAAAGAAGGGTATACAGTACCTACACTTGCTGAGGCAGTACCTGGTGATTTAGGATTAGTATTACCATACAATACTATGAAATCAATTATTGAAATGATTGAAGCATTAGATAATGTTACTCCAGGAATTGCTAATGAGCATACATTATTATATGGAGTAGAAGCTAAATTCTATTCTGCAAGACCTAAAGTAAGAGAAGGTTTTGAATGTGAAATTGATAATTTATATGTTGCTGGTGATGGAGCTGGTTTAACTAGAGGATTAGCTCAAGCTGGTGCTAATGGTATTATTGTAGCACGTCATATTATTGATCATATTAAATAAGTCTTACACTTTTAGTAAGACTTTTTTTGTTTTACGATATTTATTGACAAGGATAATGATATTCTCTATACTTAATTCATACTAAAATAGTATGAATAGAGGTGGGAAGATGAGTTTTGAACTGTTAAAACAGTTAAGACATAACTTTAGAAATGGACGAATGTGTTGTTTTGTATAAATCTAAAAGAAAAGTAAAAAAGGGGATATAATAATGAATAAAAAAGAATTAAGATTTGAAACAAAACAATTACATATTGGACAAGAAACACCTGACATTGCAACAGGTGCACGGGCTGTTCCGATTTATCAAACAACGTCATATGTTTTTAAAGATTGTAAGCAGGCTGAAGAGCGCTTTAGTTTAAGTGATGCTGGTAATATTTATGGTCGCTTAACTAACAGTACTCAAGAGGTACTAGAAAATCGAATCGCTGCTTTAGAAGGAGGGGTTGGTGCATTAGCGGTAGCTTCTGGTGCTGCCGCAATAACTTATGCTCTAATATCTTTAACTCAGGCAGGTGATCATATAGTTGCCGCCAAACAAATCTATGGGGGCTCATATAATTTATTAGCACACACTTTAGTTAGTTATGGAATTACTACGACATTTGTTGATGGCGACGATCCAGAGAATTTTAAAAAAGCTTTAAAAGAAAATACTAAAGCAATTTTTATAGAAACCTTAGGTAATCCCAATTCTAGTTTGATCGATATTGAAGCCGTAGCTAAAATAGCTCATGATTTTAAAATACCATTAATTGTTGATAATACATTTGCATCGCCATATTTATTTAGACCAATTGAACATGGGTGTGATATTGTAGTTCATTCAGCAACTAAATTTATTGGTGGTCATGGTACGACCTTAGGTGGAATAATAGTTGATTCAGGTAATTTTGATTGGCGAGCTTCTGGTAAATTTCCACAATTAACAAAACCAGATGCTAGTTATCATAATGTGGTTTTTGATGAGGTTGCTGGCAATAAAGCCTATATTACAAGAATAAGAGCTATTTATCTACGTGATACTGGTGCTGCTATTTCCCCATTTAATGCATTTTTGTTATTACAGGGAGTAGAAACACTATCACTAAGAGTAGAGCGACATGTTGAAAATGCTTTAAAAATTGTAGATTATTTAAATAATCATCCATTAGTTGAAAAAGTAAATCATCCATCATTAAAAGATAGTTCATACAATCATTTATATAAGCGTTATTTTAAAAATGGTGCTGGTTCTATCTTTACTTTTGAAATTAAAGGTGGTGCTTTAGAAGCTAAGAAGTTTATTGATTCTTTAGAAATCTTTTCTTTACTAGCCAATGTCGCAGATGTAAAATCGCTAGTTATTCATCCTGCTAGTACAACTCATTCACAAATGAATGAACAAGAATTGTTGAATTCTGGAATTAAACCAAATACGATTAGATTATCAATTGGAACAGAACACATTTGTGATTTAATAGAAGATCTTGATAATGCTTTTAAACAAATTTAAATAATGAGTATAAAAAATTTATGTATGGTTATACTACTAATGTAGTTGCCAAAACCTTAAATTTCTATTGACTAAAAGCCACTATAAGTGGCTTTTATGTTACAATTAAATAGAAGGTGATTATATGGGCGAACTTAGAAAAATACCTTATGTTGGTAAAGCAACTGAAGCATCATTAAATTTAATTGGATATAACACAATTGAATCATTAAAAGGTGCTGATCCTGAAAAGATGTATCAAAAAGAATGTGAGTTACGGGATTTAGAAGTAGATCGTTGTCAGCTATATATGTATCGAATGGTTGTTTATTATGCTAATACCAAAAATCCTGATCCAGATAAATTAAAGTGGTGGTATTGGAAAGATTGATATTGACAAGCAAGATTAGATAAGTTAAGATTACAACGTATAAATAAAGGCGATGAATAGAGGAGTAATTGTATTTTGAAATTATAGAGAGTCTCGGCTGGTGGAAAGAGATAATGAATGGTACAATGAATAAAGACTAGGAGCCGTATCTAGGATACTTAAATTGATTAGATAACGTGAGCCACGTTACAGGCAAGACTATTATTAGATAGTTGATGAGGTTAATAAGGTGACTTATTAACGAATTAGGGTGGTACCACGATAGCTTTCGTCCCTTGCGGATGGAAGCTTTTTATATTTTAGGAGGAGAAAATGGAAGAAAGAAAGTTTAGTGAACAAGAATTAGTTCGCCGCGAAAAGTTAAAAGAATTAGTAGAAAAAGGAATTGATCCATTTGGTCAAAGATTTGATGTAACAGCTTATTCAAAAGAAATTAAAGAAACATATGGTGATAAAACTCATGAAGAATTAGAAGAGTTAGCTATTGAAGTTAGCGTTGCTGGAAGAATTATGACTAAACGTCGTAAAGGTAAAGTATGTTTCATGCATATTCAAGATCGTGATGGACAAATCCAATTATATATCCGTAAGGATACTGTTGGTGAAGATGTATATGAAATCATCAAAAAAGGTGATATTGGAGACATTGTAGGTGTAAAAGGAATTGTATTCATGACTAATACAGGTGAATGTTCAATTAAAGTATCTAGCTATACTCACTTAACAAAAGCTTTACGCCCATTACCAGAAAAATATCATGGTTTAACTGATGTTGAAGAACGTTATCGTCGTCGCTATGTTGATTTAATTATGAATGAAGATGCTCGTAAAATCGCATTTACAAGACCTAAAATTATTCGTTCAATTCAACATTATTTAGATAGTAAGGGATATGTAGAAGTAGAAACACCAGTATTAAATCCTATTTTAGGTGGTGCAGCTGCTCGTCCATTTATCACTCATCACAATACATTAGATATGAACTATTATTTACGTATTGCTACTGAATTATCTTTAAAAAGATTAATTGTTGGTGGTATGGATGCTGTTTATGAAATTGGACGTTTATTTAGAAATGAGGGAATGGATAGAACACATAATCCAGAATTTACAACAATTGAAGTTTATAAAGCTTTCAGTGACTTAGAAGGAATGATGGATTTAACTGAAGGAATCATTTCTAATGCAGCTAATGAAGTTTGTGGTACATATGATATTGAATATAAAGGACATAAAATTTCTTTAGCTCCTGGATTTAAACGTATTTCTATGACAGAAGCAATAAAAGAAAAAACAGGAATTGATTTTGCAGGAGATATGACTTTTGAACAAGCTAAAGAATTAGCTAAAGAACATGGTATTGAAGTAGAACCACATTATGAATATGGTCATATCATTAATGAATTCTTTGAAAAATATGTAGAAGAAACAATTGTTGATCCAACATTTGTTTATGGACATCCAGTAGAAATTTCACCATTAGCAAGAAAAAACCCTGAAGATCCACGTTTTACACAACGTTTTGAATTATTTATCTGTGGTAATGAATATGCAAATGCTTTTAATGAACTAAATGACCCAGATGATCAATATGAAAGATTTGCAAATCAGTTAAAAGAAAAAGAACTTGGAAATGACGAAGCTAATGAAATGGATTTAGATTATGTAGAAGCTTTGGAATACGGTTTACCACCAACAGGTGGAATGGGTATGGGTATTGATAGACTTGTGATGTTATTAACTGGTCAAGAATCTATCCAAGAAGTTATCTTGTTCCCTCAGATGAAACCAAGAAATAAATAGTGTTAAAATCAGGATAATTTGAATTATTTTAACCCAATAAATAATAAAAATAAAAAGCATAACTTAAACAATAATCATCTCTATAAACGAAATGATATTGAGTTTATTGTTATGCTTTTTTTATTTGACTCTCATAGCGAGATTTATGATACTGGCATACAAGTGGCATACACTATATTATAATTTATCAATATATTCAATTAAGTTCTTACGACTTTTTTCATAAATATGTGCATACGTACTTCGTAACATTTCTACACTATGCCCCAATCTATCAGCAATTAATAATTCAGAAATCACAGGATTTGACAATAAATAGCTTGCATGAGAATGTCTTAGTCCATGTACTGTTATTTTTTTAACTCCAGATTTTTTTACATCTGCATTAAACCATCTTCTAAGTGTAGCTATAGAGATATAGGTTTGATCCTTATATAAATAATAGTCTTCATTAAATCCATCCTGTTGAGAAACAATAATATATCGCCTTTTTAATTTTTCTACCAGTCTATCTGGTAATTGAATAGTTCTATTTGAACGTGAAGTTTTAGGTGATGTTATTTGTGATGTAATCGCACTTAATGATTTAGATATTCTTAATTTATTATTAATAAGATCGACATCTTTCCATTGTAAAGCACAGAATTCACCAATACGTAAACCAGTAAGAAACATAAATTCATAAATATCCCTTTTATATTCATCTTCAACGCTATTAATAAATTTGTGATATTCATCTATCTCCCAAAAGTTTTCTTCACTAGATTGCCTTTTTATAATCTTATTTGGATCTTTAGGTGGTTTAACTTTATGACATGGATTCTTTTGTAACCAGTCATGATCAACAGCATATGTGAATAAACCTGACAGGTGTAGTAAAATATTACGTGTAGATGATTCGCCATAAATTCTCCCATCATATCCATTTTGTGAAATAGCATTAATCCAACGTGTAATTTCTAATGTTGTAATATCATCAATATAACGATTACCAAAACTAGGTGATATAACATATGTTTCAAATCTCTTATAAGCCTTGAGAGTAGATAATTTAATATGATTGGGAGCATCTTTATGATACTCCTTAATCAAATCATTTAATTTTATACGAGTTGGTAAAATATTATTATATTGTTTCAAAAATTCTGCTTCCGCTAATTTTGCTGCTTTTTTACTTTTAAATCCCCTACGTTTATAATTCTTTCTTTTTCCATTTTCATCTTTCGGTAGTTTTCCATAGAATGACCATGTTCCATTACTTTCTTTTTGTTGAGCCATTACATTGCTCCTACAACAGCATTATGATAATTCTTTCTATTGATGTGATGCTGATTTCAGTTTTAAATAATTCAATTGTTCCAGTACATCATTAGTCATTGTCATAAATTATATTCTCCAGTTCTTTTAATATTATTTGATTGCTTTCTTTAACTGCCTGCTTATC
>NZ_NFLA01000089.1:0-4495 GCF_002160675.1 Erysipelatoclostridium sp. An15 | reverse complement strand
TTCTGAAAATTGATCCTTTTCTATAAAAGCCATAGCCCTATCAACAACCTCATCTATCGTCATAATTTCACCTCCTTTCTACTATCATTTTAACAAAAAAAGATTCCGACATTTTAATCAGTTCACATCAAAAAAGACCAATTATCATCAAAGATAGTTGGTCTTATGTTTTTATTTATCGGAATCTTTAGAAAGTCGGGATATCTTTTTGAATTCCGATATCGGAATTCAGCGGGCTGAAGCTTCACCAGATACTGATAATTTAATCATGCTTGCTAAGATTTATCATATGTCATTAGATGATTTATTAAAAACAGATCAAGATGAATTTGAAAGTGCTAAATTAAATCAAGATGATACAGTTAAAGAAGAAAAAGCTGAAAAAGTTCATGTTAGTTTAAGACATGGAGTTCATGTAATTGATAAAGATGGCAGTGAAGTTCATGTCGGCTGGGATGGTATCCATATTGATAATGCTAAGGATAAAGATAATAATATTGATTATGATTGGGAAAAATTACAGTATGAAAAACCAACTAAATTTCCGTTTGCGTTAATTATTATTGTAATTTATATTGCCTGCAGTGCTTATACATCTTTATGGCATCCTTTATGGATAATGTTATTAATTATTCCTTTGATTGATGGGGCTATTGCCGCTATTAAACATCGTGATCTCAATCAGTTTCCATATCCAGTATTAGCGCTATTATACTTTTTATATGAAGGTTTCTTTGAATATGTCTGGTCACCAACCTGGATAATTTTCTTAACCATACCAGTTTATTATGCAATAGTTAATTATTATAATTATCGAAGAAAAAAACGTAATCAAAAAGATGATGCTTAGGCATCATTTTTTAGTGCAATTTATTAATGTTATGTTATACTTAGGGCGGTGATAAGATGAAATGTTCAATAGTAAAAAAGTGTGGTAGTTGTAAATATATTAATAATGATTATACATCGCAGTTAAAAATAAAAACTGATTATTGTAAAGAGTTATTAAAAAAGAATCAGTTAAATAATTATCGGGTTGCTAACATCATTAAAATGGAAAATCCATATCAATATCGTAATAAGATCATTGTAGCTTTTAATCAAAAATATGAGTTTGGTTTTTATCAAGAAGATAGCCATCGAATAATTCCTTATGATCGCTGTTTGCTTCATGAAGAAGTTAGTGATGCTATTATTAAAAAGATTCAATCTTTATTGAAACGATATCGTGTTAGTATTTATGATGAAGATCGTGGTCGTGGCTTATTGCGACATGTTTTAATTCGCCGAGCAGTAGTTAGTGATCAAACTATGGTTGTTTTAGTATGTAATGATAATGTTTTTAAAGGTTCTAAGAATTTTTGTAATGAACTAGTAAAAACGTTTCCTAGTATTAAAACAGTAGTTTTAAATGTTAATAAAAGAAAGACTAGTGTTGTTTTAGGTAATGAAGAAAAGGTTTTATATGGTAAAGGATTTATAGTAGATGAATTATGTGGATTGAAATTCAAGATTTCACCTAAATCTTTTTATCAGATAAATCATGTACAGTGTGAAAAATTATATCAAACAGCAATTGATTTATTAGAACTAAAAGGTAATGAAACAGTTATAGATGCTTATTGTGGTATTGGTACAATTGGGATGGCAGTTTCTAAACAGGCTAAAGAAGTTATTGGTGTTGAGTTAAATAAAGATGCTATTAAAGATGCTATTAATAATGCAAAAGCTAATAAAATAAATAATATTAGATTTTATAATGATGATGCAACTGATTTTATGAAAAAATTAGCTAGCGAAAAATATCCAATCGATTGTGTAATTATGGATCCACCTAGAAGTGGTAGTACTAAAGAGTTTATGGATGCTATAAAGATTTTAAAACCAAAAAAAGTAGTTTATATTTCTTGCGATCCAACTACTCAAGTTAGAGATTTAAAATATTTTTCTAAGTTAGGATATCAAGGTAATACTATGATACCAGTTGATATGTTTCCCCATACTGCACATGTGGAGACTATTGTGTTGATACAAAGGAAAGACTAGTAAAATCATTAATTTTAGGTACTTTTTCTAGAATATTGTCTTTATATAAAAGTTAAAATAAGATTACCAAAATTGTTGTAAATAAAAGTCTCCTAATTTGTAACAATAGGTAATCTTTTTGGTATTATAAAATCTGGTGAGGATTTAACAAAATCGTTTTAAAATGTACTGAGGGTTTGATATTAAAAGTTCGAATCCTTTTTAAAATTTTGTGAGGAGAAATAGCGTCTAGCTGCATTTTCCTCCCTTTTATTTTTTAAATTTATCTGTTTCATCATAGCCAAATAATAAAACTGATTTTTTCATTTTTATTGAATCTGTGTATTCCTTGTCTAAATCGTAATTTTCACATCTATTTTGTGAATATAAAATTCTGTTTCTTGTACGTTCAATGTTTTGCATTCGTAAATTAGTTGGATTTATTGTAATAATTATAAGATATCATTAAATAAACTAATTTGGATCGTTGCGTTTTACTAGTCTTTTTTATTTTTTATACAAGTTTATGATATGATTATAAAAGAAAAAGTTAAATGCTTGGAGGGATGCTAATGGCAACAATGAAACAAATATATGATTTTGCTATTAAATGGTGTGATAAATTTCGTGATTGTGATATTAATTACATAGAATTGCTTGATCATTGGATGGCTGACGAGTGCATTGCTCTAGGTTTTAATATAGATTGCGGTAAAGCTTTTAAAGAAAAATATGGGTTGGCAATATATGATCCTGAAACGTTAAATAAAATCATTGATGATATTACAGATATTCCTTTATTGGGATCAGCAATTTATTTACGATGGAGATATTTTAATCATTGGGCATACGATTCAGCTGAAATTTTAAATCCTCAAAATCGGGCATGGTTTATTCTTGCGCTAAGTCGATTGGCTTTGCTTTGCCAAGAAAATCAATTTGTATTTAAAGGTACATTAAAAAAGATCCGGATTGTATCAAATAATGTTTGTTTTTCTTGTATGCCAGAACCTGATGATGAAGTGGAACAGCACCTTACAATCAATAATGATGGGCAAGTCTTGTTTTTAGGATATAATTTTGGTCATAATGGTATAAAACATAAGAAAATACGAAGCAAGAGTTTTAAAATTGAAAAGGAAGATGTCAAAAGATTATTTAGGGCAATTGAAACATATTTTAATAGAGAATATACAGAAGTTTTTGCTACAGACATTGGAAATTGGGTAATGGAATTGACTAATACTGAAGGAATTACTTATAAGTTTTATGGCTCGCTTTGTGCTGAATTTGATTATGAAGGTACTGATTTGTCTAATCTTATTCGTGAAATTGTCGGTATGAATGATTTGTATGTATTTGATGGTAATGCTAAACTCGATGTAATTAATAAAATCACGATAAACTATCATCGAGTTACTAAAATAAAACATGATCAAAAACCAAAAGAAGTTAAGAAAGATTTTATTACATGGGATTATAGTGAATGTCTGATTATCGATAGGAAAAGCGGAACATTGGAATATATTCAAAATATTGGCACTGATAGCAATATTACTTTTAAATATAAGATTAATGATGGGATTGTGAATCTGCTTGAAAGGTTCGATGCAAGAAAACTATTTAAACATATTAAAGGTAATTTTGAGGATGTTATTGAAAACCCAAATGAGACCAGAGATTATATTATAACTATTGATTATACAAAAAGTCCCAGCCGGATTATTACAGGTAGTTATGATAAAAATGGTTTACCAGAAGATTTTTTATATTTTGTAGAAACAATAACTAATTTTATTAAATACTATAATATGCAAGAAATGTTTAACCCGTTTGTTTATGGTAAAGTGAAACGACGTAAATCTGAATATATTTTTTGTAGTGTTATTTTTAAAGGCGGATATAAGAGTTATTATTATTTGACAGATGATGATAGTATAGAAATTGGTGATTTAGTATTAGTGCCGGCAGGTGATGATGATCATGAAGTAGTCGTAGAGGTAGATAATATTGAATATTTTAGTAAAGAAAATGCTCCACGACCTATTGAAAAGACAAAACGAATCATTCGTAAATATATAAATGATGATTTTGCTAATTAATCTAGTAATTATATTAAGATAATAAATATGATTTCATTGTGTTATTATTTAAAGATTAATGTTAGTTATTTTTAGTTTTTATGTCGTAATCCACAAAATGACTTTTATAAATGACCATGTTATAATATTGGTAGTAAAAATTACTAGAAGAAAGGAAAGATAATAATGAAGCGAATAAGTACTGGAATTGAAAATTTCAAAGAATTACTGGATAATAATTATTATTATGTTGATAAAACAAGACTTATTGAAGATGTATTATCTGATAAAGTAATGCTGTATACCAGACCGAGAAGATTTGGAAAGACATTGAATCTAAGTATGCTTTATTATTTCTTTTCAAACAAAGAAAAAGAAAATAGTTATTT
>NZ_NFLA01000088.1:0-4831 GCF_002160675.1 Erysipelatoclostridium sp. An15 | reverse complement strand
AAAAGGAATACAAACAAGAGTCATTAATAGAGCTATTATAACTTTAATAGATTTCATAATTTTTTTCTTTTCCTTCCCACAAATAAAATATTTATTATAGCATTATCCCATATGAATATTATAATCTAAATCGATGCATTTTCCTACACAAAAAAAATAAAAAAGTACGATTATAACTACATTTTTTTAAAATTGGGATTATATATCATGGTATAATATTTGTAGGAGGGATGGATATGAAAAAAAAATACAAAATAATTGTTGCTATTATGGTAGCAATAGTATTTCTTCTTTCATCATTTTATTTAGGATATTCATTTGGGATGGATATAAATAAATCTAATGATATTGATGATATAATGGGAACATATCAATTATTTGGAGGTACAAAAACAGTAACTGTAACAATTGATGATCAAGACAATCTTTATTATCAAAATGGTTTCGAAAATGAAAATAGTGAAGTTAAAACACAAATAAGCAAATTATACGAAGAATTATATCTATTGGAAGATGAAAATTTGAGTTATAATTTGGTTTTGTTTGAGAATAACTGTTTATTACTCATAGATACTAATAAGCAGACATATGACAAATTAGAAAAAGTTTCAGATATACCTACTTTTTCTGAATAAAAAGAGGGACTAAACTCCCTCTTTTTTTAACTAAGATCTATAAGGCTCCAATTGCCTCAAGATGTTAGTTCACAGAATATTATATTCGTATATTTAATTTTTTCTACTGTTGTTTATGCTATTTTTTTACTTTTGATTAATATACGCCATTCCTCATTAATTGATACGACTTCATAGTCCAAATAATTTTTTAAAATTTCTTTTTTGTTGTTTAGAGGATTATATAATATTCGTTCTTCATTGAAAAAATTAATGTCTTGCAAGTAAATTGTATAATTATCATGTGTTATTGCTCTTAATAAATCGTATAGTTTCACTTTAAATTCTCCCTTCTATTCAAATTCTTTTAAAAAATCATCTAAATTCATTTGCTCTGTTTCGGATAGTTCATTTTCTTTGCAATTAACAGTGATTGCTTCAGCTTTATTTTTCCATTTGAAAGTAAATAGAATCGAGGTAATTGAACGACCAGTTTTTACTTTTTTATAGCTCATATGTATATTTGATTTTTCGTTGATTTCTTTTTCAGCTAGAACTAATACACGTTTATTAAAATCCCTGAAATCCTTATATTTTTTTGTACAATCTAAATATAGGCGTAATTTGTTTAAATCAAAATCGAACTTTTCTGATCTGTGTTCAGTTCCTAGTCTCATAGCGAAAAATTCATA
Source organism: Erysipelatoclostridium sp. An15 (assembly GCF_002160675.1). NCBI lineage: Bacteria > Bacillati > Bacillota > Erysipelotrichia > Erysipelotrichales > Coprobacillaceae > Thomasclavelia > Erysipelatoclostridium sp. An15. The sequence goes on along the minus strand of NZ_NFLA01000088.1, from coordinate 3,525 downwards.
TAAACGCACCGAATATGTACTTGTCATACCAGTTAATTGTGATAGATACATCCAAGTATATCCACGTAATTCTTCAAGTTCTTTTTGGATTGACTTATCGAAAGTAAAAACTACTGTATCGTCTTTGTTTAATCGACTTTTTCTTAAAGCAGAACACCATTCTTCACCATTTTCGTCTTCAATATGAACAATAGCATTACGCATTAATGTTGGAATAGTTTCTTTTATACGTTCTCGTTGGTTACCTCCACGGTTACCAGTATTTTCGGTTAATACTCTATTTATATCGCTAAGAGAAATTTCTATATCTAAATTTCCATTATATTGACTGCAAGCATAAAAAAATAATCGCATTTGATTAATACTCATTTTATGGGTGGCTAAGATTAAATTATTAGATTGTTTTAATTTTAAATCGTTATTCATTGTATCACCTCTAAAAAAATTATACACCATATGTGGACAATATTCAACAATTTTCCACGTGTTGTGTATCTACGTCCACGTGTTGTGTATCTACGTCCACGTTTTTTGTGTATCTACGTCCACGCTTTTGTGTATCTACGTCCACGCTTTTGTGTATCTACGTCCACGTATTATCCTTATTATGAAAAAAAATAAAAAAATATAAAAAAATATATATAAAAAGGCGAGCGTGTTTGTTTTTCACGCTCGTTTTTCGTCCTTCGGACTCTTTTTTGGCACTCGTTTTGATTAGACGAGTGTTATCCTTATCTTGAAATTCCTCTATCCCTTTGTCTTGCTCTTGTCTGTTTTCTTCCCTCTTCGAACATGCTCTTTGCTCCATCTATTACGTTCTCATATTGCTTTTCTTCTATTCGATCAAGATGTACTCCCTTTTTTAAAAGTTCTACTACTTTTCTTACGAAGTTCCCTACATGCAGTTTATCCAGTACTGTATATATGTACATCTTCTCGACTTCCTGATCGATACTTTCGCTTTTCAGTTTCTTATTTTCCGCTTTCAGTTTTTCTATTTCTTTTCCTTGTCGCACTGATTCTTGTCTTAAGATACTGTTTTCGTGCTGTATCTCTCCTACCTGCTTCTCTACTTCTTTTTCGATCCAGTAGTCCCTCATTTTCCTTTCTTGTCTGTTTTTATATTCTAGTTCACTGTTAATTCGCTCTAATTCCTCGTTTTTAAGCCGATACGGCTTGTTTTTGAGTTCCTGATACTTTTCCTCATGTTTTTTTATTTCGTCGTTTAGAGAAGAAATTTGGACTATTTGAAGTGTGCTTTCCTGCTGTAATGCTCTGAATGTTTCGTAGTCTATCGTTTCTTTGCCGAAAAGCCCCTTTTTTGGCTCTGTAGAGCGTTTTTGGAGCTCTAGGGTTATTTCATCAAGTTTCTTGCCTATCGCTCTTTGTTCCTGCTTATACCCCTCTATCGTTCTGTGTCTTTCCGTATTGTTCATGTGTTCTCTTTCTATGCTGTAGTTTTCGCATATCTTTTCCAGTGTTCCGAACTGTCTGTCTTTCCATTCTTCCCAGTTCTTGTATCCCATTTGTCGGATTGCTCCGTCATTGGAAATTTTACTTTCTAGACCTCTCTTGTTTCCGGTCGTGTATGGAACATAATCCAAATGCAGATGTGGTGTTGCTTCGTCATTGTGAATGTAGGCACCAATGACTTTCATCTGCGGGTTGGCTCTTATGAACTCATTTACAAAATCTTCATAGATCCCGTTTGTCTGTTTCTGATCTGGTCTGCTGTCTTTCTGTCCTATCTGAACTACAAGTTCATGAAACAGTTTTTCTTTCTTTGAGTTTGCGATATGCGAATAGTAGTCTTTTATTTTTCTGTCCTTTCGCTTCTGTTTGGCATTGTACTTTTCAAGTGCGTTGTCAAACAGTTCATGATAGATATCTTTTATGTTTTCATCAATGACAGTGATGTTGTCTTCGGTTCGTGAGAAATCGACATTCTGAGGTTTGACCGTTTGGGTACGGGTGTTATGTTTCTGATTGCCTCTGCCTTTGGTTATGCTCATGCTCATTTTTTTCATATTTATACCTCCTTTACAACGGTACTGATTTTTCTTATAATTTTTTTGGTGATCTCCTATTGTCGTTATGGTAAAAAATTTAGGGATCACCTTTTTTATTGGCTGTGCAGGGCTGTATTACGCTTTTTAGAAAACAAGTCAAAAATGTATACGAAATTTTGCTGATTTAATCAGCAAAAGATATAAAGTGTAATACAGTTTTTGTCTGTATACACTTGCGATTTTTCCTTATAGGGAATTTTCAAGTATAATTTCAAAAAAATATACTTGAAAAAGGCGTCGCAGACCGCAGCTATTATGATACGAATGTGTCAAAATAGCGATTGCGTTACTTCTTGACAAGAAGTAACAAGAACCTTATAAGGATTATATCATTTTTAAATAAAAAAGCTAACACTCTAAGTGTTAGCTTTATCGCTTTAGGTATCAATCTTTCCGTAGTTATTGTCAGACTTCAATATTGAATGTTATAATTCTTTGGTCATCATGCCTCCTGATCATGGTAAAGGAGGTGAATTCCTATGGAGGTAATAAGTTCCATTTTAATCTCTGTCATAGCAGGTGTGATTTGCCATCAGATCTGCAAGTGGCTGGACAAGAGAAAATAAAAGATGACCAGCACAAAAAAGGGAGTGTTGCAGCACTCCCTTTTTTTTAATTCCTATGGCATAAGTTCCATTCTTGCCACTTTTATTATACCCAGTTTTTTTTATTATGCAATTATTATAGGGTATTTTATAAATGAGTTATTATAGCGACAATGCTATATATAAATATATAGATAATATATGTTGACAATGTTATAAATGATAACATTGTTTTATTGTGTTTTATTGTACACTAAATTGACTTTGATATTTTGTAGCTACGCCATATGAAGATACATATGTCCATGATCCACCATATTGTGGTTTTCTATATACATCATATCTTTGAACTCTATAATTTCTCGCCACTTTTAATTTTACGGCTCTACCTACTTGAGATGATGATATACCTACAAATACTCCACCACTAGAAGATGATACAACACCAGGAGCGTATGAAGCATCAACAGATAAATATTTACCGCCGATAGTAATACCTAAAGACCATGTACCTGGACTTCTTGTACTATCACTCCAAAAGAATCCGCTATTTGCTGAATTGAAAATAGTTCCTCCTGCTGGTTGATCGTATGCGTTTTTGTATGGTGAAAACGAAGATGTTTGAGGGCTACCAACCGCTCTATAATCATAAGTATATGATTCTTTAGTTCGTTCAAAATGAGCTTTCATTTTTGCAATTTCAATTTCTTCTGCTGCTCTAAATTCTTCTTCTGTTGGTGTATATATAACAGTATTGTTGTTATCAGTATTTTCTAATGCAGAAACATTAGAAAAAGGAATACAAACAAGAGTCATTAATAGAGCTATTATAACTTTAATAGATTTCATAATTTTTTTCTTTTCCTTCCCACAAATAAAATATTTATTATAGCATTATCCCATATGAATAT
>NZ_NFLA01000087.1:0-5341 GCF_002160675.1 Erysipelatoclostridium sp. An15 | reverse complement strand
ATTTTTTACAGACTATCGGCTCTCTTGCACTGGCAAGGCAAGCCGTATCAGATGAACGAAAGGAGAATTGAAAAATATATGGGACTTTTAGAAATGGGTTACAGCGACCCTACCGCAGAATTGCACGTCGAGGGTGTCTGCGTAGACTTTGACCGCTTCCTTGCGGATTTGGAAAGTGTCGCTGGCACGACTGACGATAAATGTGAGGAATTTCCGACAGAAGCCTATCATGCACATATGGAAGATATTCTGACAGGAGCGGGACTTGGGAGATTGAAACTTCCGTTGCTCTTTTCCGTGGTGCTGGACGAATGGCTTTCCATTCATGGCTTCAACTACCGTTTTACGTTTCTTGTGGTGGATAAGGATTTTTTCAGACAGATATACCATGAATATGAGATTGACAAGGATATTGTCAGAAAATGCCTTTCTGCCGATACAGACGTTATCGTAGTTTATACGGGCATGACAAGGATAGGCTGAACCACTGACGGCTGGAACGGTCAGCGAAGCGACCCAGACCGTGTAAGCCGTCCTGTGGAGCAGGGCTTGCCCTGCTCCACGAAAGAAGCCCCTCGGTATCTAACAGAGGGGCACAATTCCGCTGGAAACTACGGTCAAAAAGTCTGGAAATCCCGCTTGGCAAAAGGGTTTTCTCTCACTCATGGCTGACTGTGACAATCTGCGGAAAATATCACACTTTCACGATTGGGGGTATGCAGGCTGAATGAAAGCACCTTTATAACCGCCTTGAAAGAGAAACGCCAGTCCTACGGCGTGTCCCAGACAAGGCTTGCAATCATGGCTGGTATCAGCCGTGAACATTTGAACCGTATCGAAGCGGGAAAGGTCAAGCTCACGGACGATATGCAGGAAAAGCTCTTGGAAGCTGTTGAGAAATTCAATCCCGACGCTCCTATGTTCCTGCTGTTCGACTATGTGCGTATCCGTTTCCCCACGCTGGATATACAGCACGTTATCAAGGATATTCTGAAGCTCAACATTGACTATATGCTCCATGAGGACTACGGACACTACAAATACACCGAGCATTACTATCTGGGTGATGTGTTTGTCTATACCTCGCAGGACGAGGAAAAAGGCACGCTTCTGGAGCTGAAAGGAAAAGGCTGTCGCCAGTTTGAAAGCTATCTGCTGGCACAGGAGCGAAGCTGGTATGACTTCCTCATGGACGCTCTGGTTGAGGGCGGTGTGATGAAACGCCTTGACCTTGCGATTAACGACAGGGCGGGCATACTGGATATTCCAGATCTGACCGCCAAATGCAACCGTGAGGAATGTGTTTCCCTGTTCCGTTCTTTCAAGTCCTATGCTTCGGGCGAGCTGGTGAAGCACAACGAGCAGGACAAGACGGGTATGGGACACACGCTGTATATCGGCTCTCTGAAATCGGAAGTCTACTTCTGCTGTTATGAGAAGAACTACGAGCAGTACGCAAAGCTGGGAATACCGATTAAGGAAGCACCCATAAAGAACCGCTTCGAGATACGACTGAAAGATGAAAGAGCTTATTATGCCGTCCGTGAACTGCTGACCCATTATGACGCAGAACAGACGGCATTTTCTATCATCAATCACTATATCCGCTTCGTGGATAGAGAGCCGGAGAAGCGAAAGACAGACTGGAAGCTCAATGACCGCTGGGCGTGGTTTATCGGGAAAGACCGCCCGCCTATCAAATTGACAACCGACCCAGAGCCTTACACGCTGGAAAGGACGCTGGGCTGGATAAGCCGACAGGTCGCCCCTACGCTGAAAATGCTGAAAAAGATAGACGCTGGCAACAGCACAAGCTATCTGAAAGAGATTGAGGACAACGCAAAGCTGACAGAAAAGCACTTGCAGATAATCAAACAGCAGACAGCGGACACAGAGGAGCTTATCACAGAGTAAAGGAGAATTGAGATTATGGCAGAACTTGTCAAGGACTTAGTGCTGGTATCGCTGGGAATGGGTATCGGTGTTGTCCTTATGTGTTTCGCACAGGTCAGCAAAATGGCTGACGAACAAATGGAAGAAATCAAAAAAGAAAGGATTGATAAAGAATGAATTTCGGACAGAACTTATACAACTGGTTTTTAAGCAATGCCCAGAGCCTAGTGCTTATGGCAATCGTGGTTATCGGTATCTACTTAGGATTTAAGAGGGAGTTTTCTAAGTTAATCGGCTTCCTTGTGATTGCCTTAATCGCTGTCGGGCTAGTATTCAATGCAGGCGGTGTCAAGGACGTGCTGTTAGAGCTGTTTAACCGTATCATTGGAGCGTAATAATCAATCGTTTGCGGTCACGCAAACTTACCTGTCCCCCTATGGGAGTTCGGGCATAGGGGGAATGAAAGGGGGTGACGGAATGGTACACAGATAAAAGATAGTCACGCTATGAATTTCATTGAATGACTGATTTTTAACTGATATAATGTGGATATAGAAATTAACAAATTAGGATTTGGGAGGAAAAACATGTGGAGGATATATAAAAAGATGTTTAAGATATTTGCGTTTATTATTCTGTTATTTGTTGTGATATTGCTTGCTGTCTACATCAATCATAGAATTCGTTTGGATAAAGAACAAGAATTGCTAGTACCATTGGGTGAAATGATTTCTGTTGATGGAAACAATATGAGTGTTTATAAAGAAGGTAGCGGAGATAAAACACTTGTATTTCTATCTGGGGGTGGAACGTGTTCACCTATTTTAGATTTTAAATCACTATATTCTTTGCTATCTGATGAATATCAGATTGTTGTAGTTGAAAAATTCGGTTATGGATATAGTGATGTAGTTGACAGAGATAGAGATATAGATAGTATTCTCGATGATACAAGAAAATCACTTGAAATGGCAGGTATAAAAGGACCATATGTGTTGTGTCCACATTCTATGTCGGGATTGGAGGCACTTTATTGGGCTAATAAATATCCAGATGAAGTAACTGCTATTATTGGATTGGACATGGCAGTACCACAGTATTATGAGAATATGAAAATCAATATTCCATTGATGAAGGTGTCTAGTTTTGTAGCGAATATTGGAGTCACAAGATTAATACCAGGTATTTCGGAAAGTGAAGCAATAAAACATGGCACTTTGACGGAGTATGAAAAAGATATTTATAAAGCAATTTTTTATAGACGAACAGCAACATCTACAATGATACAAGAAATGGAATATATTAAAAATAATGCCAAGATTGTAGAGGAAATGGGTGTTCCTACTGTTCCAATGTGTTTATTTGTATCTAATGGGTCTGGTGGAACGGGATTTGACGAGGAAACATGGCGTCAGATACCTAAAAAATACATAACAAAGGTTGATGATGCAAAAATTATAGAATTGAATTGTCCTCATTATGTTCAGGATTACGAATATGCTACAATAGCTGAGGAAATCAAATTATATTTGTCAGGCAAGTAAATTAAAATTTAACAATTTCATATCCCGACACAGAGCGGTTACTCCTTTGGAGATCAACCGCTTTTTCTATACTCAAATTTATGATTGGAGTGATTGATTGAAAGACATTTTCTCGGATATGCAGGCAAAAATCGGGTGTCCGTATCTCTCCGACCTGCCCTATTACAAGCGTGCGGTCTGGTTTGAAGTGAAACGCCTTTGCCTGTCCGACTACCCTAAGAAACAGTTGGAAGATTTTTCACGCTATGTATTCGGTGTGCCTTACACCGTCATACAGGAAGCGTTACAAAGAAAGGACGTGATGAAACATGGAAGAAATGCGTGTGCAGATTGAAGCCAGAGAACCGACAGACGGCGAGATACGAGCCTTTTGGTTCACCCTGCCTATCGACACGGAACAGGTGGAAGAACTGCTGGGGATTGATGTAGATACAGACTATTACTCTATCACGGGCAAGGAGCTTCCCTTTGCTGATGAAGTGCAGGAAGATACTGCCGTCGAAAAGCTGGGTGACCTGTATCATACCTACGAAAATCTACCCTCTGATTTGAAAGAGGACTACGGGGAGCTGATGTGCTATTTTACCGACCTTGACGAACTGCACCGATATAGAAATGACATCATTCATTATTCTTGGTGCAGAAACATGACGGACGTTGCCCGCCACATTCTGAACAATGACCCAGACTTTACTTCCCTAAGTGAGAGCGTCACCCGCTATTTTGATTTTGAAGCCTACGGGCAATATCTTGACGACAACGGACGCTTTGTGGAAACCGACCACGGTATCTATGAGCTTCCGTAGAAAAGAGGTGTAAGTCTGTGGTTGACGACATGAGGGTATATATCGCTAATCTTGGTAAGTACAATGAGGGCGAACTTGTCGGTGATTGGTTCTCTTTTCCAATCGACGAGGAAGATGTAGCGGAGCGTATCGGGCTGAACAGCTATTATGAGGAATACGCTGTCCATGATACCGACAACTTCCCTATTGAAATCGGGGAGTATATCTCCATTCAAGAACTCAATGAAATGTATGACATGATTTGTGAGCTTCCCGACTATATCACCGACGCTCTGGACGAGTTTGTTTCCTACTATGGAAGTCTGGAAGAAGTCTATGAACACAAGGACGATATTTATTATTATCCAGACTGCGAGGACATGACCGACGTTGCCTATTACTTCATTGACGAGTTGCAGGTATTAGGACAGATACCGCTACCGTTGCAGAACTATATCGACTATGAAGCATACGGCAGGGACTTGTCCATAGAGGGGACATTCATTGAAACAAGCCGTGGGATATGCGAGATACCATATTAGAGCTGGCAGATCAGCGACAGGCAAGGTCGCTACTGACAGCTTTTTCTATCAAGGACAGTCTGAAAATGGCTGTCCTTTTCCATTACAACGAAAGGAGCTGAAACGAATTGAAGATGATTAAGAGCTACACGGGTATCTGGAACGTGGAGAAAGTCTTGTACGCAATCAACGATTTTACTCTCCCGTTTCCCGTTACCTTTACCCAGATAACGTGGTTTGTCATCACGGAGTTTGCCGTCATTCTTTTAGGGGACTTACCGCCGTTATCACTTATCGAGGGGGCGTTTTTGAAATACTTTGGTATTCCCGTTGCCCTCACATGGTTCATGAGCCAAAAGACCTTTGACGGCAAGAAGCCTTACAGCTTCTTGAAATCGCAGATTACATTTGCCCTGCGACCTAAGACCACCTATGCAGGAAAAGCCGTGAAGCTGGAAAAGGAAGTTTTCAGCGAACTCGTCACGGCGGTTAGGAGTGTGATGTATGTTCCCGATTAAGTATATCGACAACAACCTTGTCTGGAACAAGGACAATGAGGTATTCGCCTACTATGAGCTGATACCGTATAACTATTCTT
>NZ_NFLA01000086.1:0-5633 GCF_002160675.1 Erysipelatoclostridium sp. An15 | reverse complement strand
TTGTTTAAATTCATCACTATAGGTTCTTCTTTCTCTTGCCATTTTAGTTTACCTCACTTTTACTTTCTAAATTGTAACAGTTCTCTTAGAAACTGTCCAATTTAGTGTAACCTATCCAATACAGTCATACATAAAAGTAATGCTAATATTTTTTTCATCATCTTAACCTCCATATTCATATCATGATCAAAGAATGAAGAAATATACATATTTATTCATTAACTTTTTCAAATGCCTGTGGAATAAGATGTTTATCTTCTTTATTTTTAAAACGATAATAAAGAATTGTAAGAAGTGAACAAATCATAAGAATTCCTAAAAAGATGATGATTTCATTTGTAATGGGCATTTCTGTCATACTAATGACTTCTCTAAATCCATTGACACTATAAGTATAAGGGACAAATGGATGTAGCCATTGATAAAATAGACTTGATGTTTCTAATGGATAAGTTCCTGCTGATCCACCTAAATTTAAAATCATAAAGACTAACAATAAAAATTCTCCTATATAACCTGTTGTCAGTGACAACAACATCACAAGTGACATAAAAGCAGCTGAAACAATAATCGCAAAGAGATAAGTCATCAATAATTGTTGAGGTTCAAAGCCACATATCCATCTTAAACTTGTGATTAAAATGATAGCTGATAATGTTGATACACTATACATCACAGAGGCTTTTGATAGCCAATACTTGAATGGTGATGAAGCTTTTTTTATACCTTTTCTTATTGGATACATAAGTGTAAAAGCTAAAGCAGCAACATATAAAGCCACGCTCATCATATAAGGTGCCATCGCATGACCATTGTTTGTGACTGTGGAAATCGCTTCATGACTTGTTTCTACTGGTGCGGACATCATATCCAACGTTGAATCTTGAATATGAAAATTAGCCTTTTCTACTCCTTCCTTCAAACTTTCATCTAATTTTCGAGTCCCATTTTGAAGTGTCTGTAAACCATCACTTAATGTTAATGAACCATCACTCAGCTGTTTTGCACCTGCTTTAATCTGTGTTGAACCTTGAGTTAATTGTGTTGATCCTTGCATGATTGTTTCATTTTGAGATATTAATGTGGTTGTACCATCATATAATGCTTTTACTCCTTGATTCAATTGTTCTATTCCACCAAAAAGAGCTGGTGTCTGTTGTTTAAACGATAATAATCCATCTGTTAATTGTTGACTTCCCTGCAATAATGTTTGATTTTGATGTTCTAATTTACCTATACCATCATGAATCTGACTAACACCTTTCATATAAGCTTCAATACCCGGTATTAATGATGTTCTCACTGATGTATTCAAGTCTTCTAAACCACTTTGGAGTTGTTGGCTTCCTTTTTCTAGTTTTTGTGTATTTTTATACACTTGTGTTAAACTTGTACTGAATTGACGGATAGCTTCTTGATTCCCTGTGATTACACTTTTTTCTAATTCTATATACGAATAATGTGTTAAAAGATACTGTACATCTTGTTGATTCAAAGCGATATTCTTGGCTTCTGCATCACTTAACTTTTGGTTCATCCATTTTTGAGCCATTGATGGATTGGAAGACATCAATTGATTCAACAATATTGTTGCTTGATTTAAAGAATCATTAGCCTGTGTGATTGTTTGTATTTGTTCCGTATTGATTGAAGATAACTGTTGATTGAGTTGATTCAATCCTTGATAAACCTGTTGATTGCCTTCTATAAGTTTATCAGTTCCTTGATCCAAACTTTGCATTCCTTGAGTTATTGGTTCTTGATTTTTCATAAGTTGTTGTGTTCCTTGATAAACACTTGAAACACCTTTTGTATATTGTTGTAGTCCTGTGTTTAATACTGAAGACCCCTGAGATAATGCCTCCACTCCATCATGAAGTGGTTGTGTTGATTGATACAATGTGTCCAATCCATCTTTTAAAGTATAGACACCATTATGCACTGTTAAAACACCTTCCGTATAATCTTTTAATCCTTTTGTCAGTGTTTGTGCTCCGTTTTCAAATGAAAGTGTACTGTCTGCTAAAACTTGAAGATTATCTGAAATCAGTTGGTTTCCATCTACCAATGCTTGACTTCCATCAGATAATTGATGTGTCCCATCATTGGCTTGTTTTAAACCATCTGTTAACGTTGTAATTTGTTCAAAAATTGTTTGAGCATATGTTTTTGTCACAGTTTGTGAAACTTCTGATTTGATTTTTTCAATTGCTGAATCATCCATTTTAGAAGCAATGTAGTTACTTCCCGGATTCGTTGTATAATGAAGTTTCATTTTTTGTGGTTGTTCATCTAAAAGTGTTGTTGCATTTTTTGAAAAATCTTCAGGAATAGTAATGATCATATAATATTGACCATCCTCTAATCCCATCTGTGCTTTGCTTTTATCCACGCATTGAAAATCCATAGTTGTATTATCCTTAAGACGCTCTGTTAATTCTCTCCCTACATCCAAAGTACGATTCTCATACTTGACTGGCAAATCAAGATTCACCACAGCTACGGGAATCTTTCCTGTATTTCCATATGGGTCCCACATAGAACCTAAAAAAATACAAGCATATAAACTTGGTATCAAGATAATCGCCACAAGAACAATCTTCATCCAAGTATGGCGAAAAATATTCTTCCACTCCTGTTTAATCATAAAACTCCTTCTTTCTTTATAATCTTTAGATATTTAATATCTATGGATATTAAATATCTAAAGATTATTATATAAATTTACAAATAATTGTCAACTCTTTTAGATACAAAGAGTTCTTTTTCTGTTAAAATAGAAAAGAAGGTGATGAAAATGAAGATTAGAAAGAGTTTCGAACAAGCTATTTGTATATTACTTTTAATAGGTGCCAATGATAAACCCATTAAAAGTCATGAACTGAGTGAAAAACTATCGGTATCAGATTCTTATCTTAAAAAAATCACCAGACAACTTGTTGTTTCTGGTTTGATTCAATCTATGGCTAATAAGCGTGGTGGTTTTGTTTTAACAAAATCGCTTGAAAATATTTCTTTATTGGATATTTTTGAAGCTATGGAAGGAAAAGAACCTTTTGTGAAAACAACACATTTGGTTGATAAGGTTTTTGATTCTCATTTAAAGGTTAAGGAAACAGAAGATTTTATTGTTGATTATTTAAATGCTGCTGAATATCAATATAAACAAAAATTAAATGAAATCACTTTATCACAAATTATAAATGCAGCCCATCAAGGAGGAGAAAATTTATGAATGAATACATACTTTCTATTTTAAAAGATATTATGGCGATTGACAGTCCTTCTGGTTATACTAAAGAAGTCATTGAATATTGTCAAAAAGAAGCACAAAATTTAGGATTTGAAACAAAACTGACTAAAAAAGGTAATTTACAAATATTCGTAGATGGACAAGATGATTATACAATTGGGTTCTGTGCTCATGTTGATACACTAGGATTAATGGTCAGAAGTATTAAAGATGATGGAACTTTAGCTTTTACGAATGTTGGTGGTCCTATTATTCCAACATTAGATGGTGAATATTGTCGTATTATGACAAGAAATCATGATGTTTATACAGGAACAATTCTTTCCAATTCACCTGCTGCTCATGTTTATAAAGATTCTAAAGACAAAGAAAGATCATGTGATACAATGCATATTCGTCTTGATGAAGTCGTTAAAACAAAAGAAGATGTAAAAAAGCTTGGTATTGATAATGGTGATTATATTGCGATTGAACCTAAAACAACATTCACTGATTCAGGATTTATTAAGTCAAGATTTTTAGATGATAAAATGAGTGTTGCGATACTTTTTGGTGTTTTGAAATATTTATCACAAAATCATATTCAACCTCAACATAATCTTTACTTTATGATTTCTACATTTGAAGAAGTGGGGCATGGTAGTAGCTATGTTGATTCAAATGTTGATGAATTGATTGCGGTAGATATGGGATGTATTGGAGAAGATTTAGCTTGTAGTGAATATGATGTCAGTATTTGTGCGAAAGATTCCAGTGGCCCTTATGACTATGAAATCACATCTACATTTATAGAACTTGCAAAAAGAGAGAATTTACAATATGCAGTTGATATTTATCCATTCTATAGTAGTGATGTTTCTGCTGCTTTAAGAGGTGGACAAAACATCAAAGGTGCTTTAATAGGACCGGGCGTTCATGCTTCACATGGTATGGAAAGAACACATATCCAAGCTGTAGAAAATACGTATCGCTTAGTTCTTGCCTATATTCATCAAGGTGAAAATCATGAATAAAAAATTACTATTATTTGATGTTGATGGTACACTAATCAGCTATGATGGGACCGTTCCTCAAAGTTGCAAAGATGCATTAAAACAAGCGAAAGATTTAGGACATTATGTATTTGTTGTGACAGGAAGAACACGTAATCGTGCAACTGTAGGAGATATTGAAGTCAGTGGTATGATTTGTGGAAATGGTGCTTATATTGAATGTGAAGGAAAGGTGCTAAAAGATCAAAAACTTTCATTAGCACAAGTGAAAGAAATTACTGATTATTTAGATTGTCATGATTTATGTTATTTCATGGAAGGAAATGATGGTTTATATGGTTCCCATGATTTTGAAACAAGAGCGGTTCCTACTTATCAAAAATATGGTCATCAAGGTGATATTAAAATTCGTGATATTTATCCAATGATGACATTTCCTGAAAGCATGTATCAAGAAAATATTACAAAAATCAATTATATTTTAAATAGTTATCAAGATTATCTTGATTTCAAAGAGCATTTTCCACAATTTCAATGTTTAACTTGGGGTGGTCAAGGAGAAGAAGCTTTATTTGGTGACTGTGCTTTACCTCATATTGATAAGAAGGAAGCCATTGAACAATTAATAGATTATCTACAAATAGATCAAGTTGATATTTATGCTTTTGGTGATGCTGAAGTGGATATTCCTATGTTTGAATGTGCTGGTACAAGTATCTGTGTAGGCAGTGGTAGAGAGGCAGTCAAAAAAGCAGCCACTTATGTCACTGATGTTGTTAAAAATGATGGCATCTTCAAAGCTTTAAAACATTTTCAGATTATTTAAAAAGGGGCTGTAACGAAATAAATATTCGTAAAGTTACCTAAAAAAGAAAACGACAATGATTATCTTTAATGATTATCATTGTCGTTTTTGGTATAATTAGATTATGGAATCTTTAAATTTTATGCAATCTAATTACACTGATAATTATAACGCAATTCAGTTATCTTTGAAATAACAGTACATGAATCTGTGATATTGCGATAAGATTTGGTTATTCTGATTATCGATGGATTTGATAATATCCGATAAGGTATGATAATACTTGGAAGAAGAGCATGTGTGCAACCACAGCTGTCGCATTTGATCCTGATGATAGAAATTACAACTGTATGATCAGCATCAACAGCCAGATAACGCTGATAGCAGGCATGACGATGAAAATGTCCGGTAGAACCGCAGGTACATTTAACTTTATTAAGATCTAATGATTTAATATCTTCGTTATAAAAATCCTGGGAATAATTATTGAAAGAAAGTGTTTTAAATGTTATCATAGTCATGTACAAGACATACATATGTTTTTGGGAAAAAGGAAGGTAGGACGGCAATCCGATGACCCTTT
>NZ_NFLA01000085.1:0-5640 GCF_002160675.1 Erysipelatoclostridium sp. An15 | reverse complement strand
TTATCATCAAGAAATCTAACAACTCACCTCAAACAGAATAGCCTTTCATTTGGGGAAAGGGGCATTATGCACTTTTTTGGTAAAATCCATATTTCCATTTCTATTTTTTATTCAGATTATTACCTCAACTATCTATCTTTTTATCAATATTTATACATGTAATAGAAACCGCATCACAACCATTGATCCATTTGATTCTTCTAATATATAATTGTAACTTAGCCCCTATAGCATCATTATATATTAATTTATTATAAGTTTCCTGGTTTTTGTTCATTTCTTTTAAAGGACAATTTTCGCATTGTTGTTCTTTAGACAAAAATGTTCGATAACAATAATCACCTATTTTAATATTTTTATACATTTTTCTTATTCGATTATTTACATATATCAATCGAAATGTATTTGGATTAATTATATAAATACTGTTTTCTTGAAAATCTAATATGTTTTGCATTATTTGACTATACAAATTTTTTTCCTGTTCCTGATATTTTTTTACAATAAATGTATTAATAATCGCAATAGCAGTTATTAGATTTTCTTTTTCTTCATTAGTAAATTGGTATAATTCATGATATTCTAAACTTATTATCCCAATAATATCATTTTCACTTTTAATTAAACATTGAATAACAGATTTAATCTCAGTGTCTTTATATAATTTTTTTAATACGTTATTATCATTTAAATTTTCTACATTATCAATCCATAAAATACCATTTTGATTAAACAACTCTCCATATTCATTCAATTTATTCGATGATAATAATTCTATTAAATTGTTTCTAATTTTTTCTTCATACTTTAACGTGCTAATAATCTTATATTTTCCATCAATTAAATCTTTTGTAATTATTAAACTTTGTTTCAAATTATAGTGCATCTCTAATAATTCTAAAATAGCATTAATTGTTTTTTGGAGATTTTGTGAGCTATATAGGATTCTAAAAATATAATCCTCTAAATTTTTTATTACTGCATTTCCAGGTTGTTTAACCATTCTTTTTTTATTGTTTACACTTTTAATATGATTAGTTATTGAACCTGTATACAAATATATATCGTTTTTATTTTCGTTTTTCACTTTATATAACGCTTGATCACTATGAAAATATAGTTCTTTAAAATTATGGCCATGATTTGGATATAAAGCAATTCCAATAGAAACCGATATATTAATTTTCACATCACTAGCACCATACACTTTATTTAAGCTTTGGCAAATACTTTTTGCTTTTTCAATTACAATTGGAATATTAGGAATATTTTTCATTAATATTAGATATTCATCACCACCTAACCGCGCAATTAAATCATCAATCCTAAATAATGATTTTAATTTTCTTGATATTTCACAAAGTAAGGCATCACCATATAAATGTCCAAAATTATCATTTATAGCTTTAAAATTATCAATATCTAATATCATAATTGCATGTTTACTATCAGGAGCTTTTTCTATAAGCTGGTTTATTTTAAATTCTATTGCTTTTCGATTATACAATCCAGTTAGTGGATCTAACTCGATCTTTTTTTGCATCACTAAATCTTTTACTTTATTTTCATTAATATCCTTAATATATTCACATGCATACAACTGATCATTAATACAAATCAGAAAAATAGATACTTTTACAAAATGATATTTCTTAGTCTTTTGATTATAAAACCGATATTCGAACTTTAAATAATGTTCGCCATTTTGATACTCTTTCAACAAATTAACTGTACTTAATTCCTTGATGATTCTTTCATAGTCATTTTCATTAACATTATTAGCTAATGAATATACAAAATCACTATAGTCTTTGCCATTTGTTACTGTGATAAAATTATCAATTCCAACATGCTGTTTTAAAATTCTATTATTGTATAAATCAACTTCAATATAGTATAACGAATCTTTGCCTAAAACTTCTCGATATTCTCGTTCTATTTGATATTTTGTTTTCAATTCAACATATTTATTAATATTTTCTACTGCAGCTATAGCTTTAACCGGTTGATTTTGTTGATCAAAAATGGTTGTACAATTTAATCTTACCCACTGAAACTCTCCATCATAATTACGCATTTTTAATTCAATTTGATTATGTGGTTTTCCTTCAGCCATTTCTTGGCACATTTTTTCTACTCTTTTACTATCTTCACTGCTTATAATATCCATTGTTACTAAACTTTCAGGAATATTATAATATATTCTATTATGATCTAAGATTCGTAAAACGGCATCATCAGGGCAAAATAATGCTTTTATGCTTCTTTCTTTAATATCATATTCCCATAAATATGTATTAGCTTGCTTAAAAGCAATTTGATAAATCTCTTTATCGATAGCCAATTTATTTTTATCTTTTGATAATTCATCAATATTATTAGCAACTAAAAAATATCCTTCTAATTTACCATGATAATTAGATATTTTTAATACTGTAATTTTAATTGTTTTGTCATTATAATTCTCAAATATTTCTAATTTATTTTCATTTAAAAAGTTCCATTTTTTTATTTTAGCGCACATTTCTTTAATAAAATAATTATTTAAATATTTATCAAATGCTTTATTCTTATATAATAGATTATAATTTTCATCAATCACTACAATTACATTATCAATGACATCTAAAAGCAATTTATATTCGTTATTAAATTTTCCCATTAATTCATAAATACTATTTACTTGCAACATACTTCCCTCCATATCCACTATTTTGATCTAATTAAAACATTATTGCATAGAAAGAATATATGAACGATTTTGATGCTTTATGATAAAGGATTTTAATTAATATCCACCTTATATAATTATTATGTATTTTATTTGTGATAAAGTTGTTATATTTTATCTATTTTGATTATAATCATAAACTATTAAATTATTCAAGAACTTTATTAATATTTTGTAAAATCTATTTAAAGTCATAAAAAAAGTATGCTAACTAATATTAACATACTCTTTTCAATCATCAATATTTTAATGTATTCTAGTACCATTAGGTAAGTTTTCAACACTGATAACTTCTAACATATCATCATTATCACCAGCTAAGATCATTCCTTGAGATTCTACCCCTCTTAATTTTGCTGGTTTTAAATTTGCAACAACAATTACTTTTTTACCTACAAATTCTTCTGGTTTATATTTATCAGCAATACCACTTACTATTTGTTTTGTTTCTGTTCCAATATTAATTTTAGAAACTAATAATTTATCAGCCTTAGGATGCTTTTTGCATTCTTCAACTGTTCCAACTACTAATTCAATTTTACTAAAATCATCGATTGTAATTAATTCTTTAGCTTCCTCTTTTTTTACTTCTGGCTTTACTTCTTGTAAAGCTTCTACTTTCTTTTGAATTTCTTTTGGATCTAATCTTGCAAATAACATTTCTGGTTTTTCAACAACTTTTGTACCAGGTTGATATAAACCAAATTGATTTAATTCTAATAAATCGCGTTTATCTGTATTAATTTGATCTAAAATTTTATTAGCTGTTGATGGAATAAATGGTATTAAAGCTACTGCTGCAAAACGTATACTTTCAATTAAATTATAAATAACTGTTGCTAAACGATCTTTTTTACTTTCATCTTTAGCAAGAATCCATGGTGTTGTTTCATCAATATATTTATTAGTTCTTCTAAGTAAAGTAAAGATAGCATCTAAAGCATCAGCAGATTTAAATTCATCCATTTTAGCAATTACTTTCTTTGGCATTTGTAATGCAGCTTCTTTTAATTCATCATCAACTGCTTCACTCACATTTGGATTATTAATAATACCATCAAAATATTTATTTGCCATTGCAATAGTTCTATTTACTAAGTTTCCTAAAACATTAGCTAAATCAGAATTAATTCTTTCTACTAATAAATCCCATGTAATACTTCCATCATTATCATATGGAATTTCATTTAATACATAATATCTTACTGCATCTACACCAAAAATATCTACTAAATCATCAGCATAAATTACATTTCCTTTAGATTTAGACATTTTACTTTCACCTTGTAATAACCAAGGATGTCCAAATACTTGTTTTGGTAATGGGATATCTAAAGCCATTAGCATAATTGGCCAATAAATAGTATGGAATCTTACTATATCTTTTCCAATTAAATGTAAATCAGCTGGCCAGTATTTTTTATATAATTCGCCATGATTACCATCTACATCGTATCCTAATCCAGTAATATAATTAGTTAAAGCATCAATCCACACATATACAACATGTTTAGGATCAAAATCAACAGGAATAGACCATTTAAATGATGTTCGAGAAACACATAAGTCTTGTAAACCTGGTTTTAAGAAATTGTTGATCATTTCATTTTTACGAGATGCTGGTTGAATAAATTCTGGATGCTCTTCAATATGTTTCATTAAACGATCTTGATATTTAGATAATTTAAAGAAATATGCTTCTTCTTTTGCATCATGTACTAGACCACCACAATCTGGACATTTACCATCTACTAATTGAGTTTCTGTGAAGAAAGATTCACATGCAGTACAATATTTACCTTCATAATGTCCTAAATAAATGTCACCTTGATCATATAATTTTTTGAATATTTTTTGAACTTGTTTAATATGATATTCATCTGTCGTTCTCATGAAACGATCATATGTTGTATCCATTAAATCCCAAATTCTTTTTACTTCTGCTGCTTTTTCATCAACAAATTGTTTTGGTGGAATTCCAGCTTCATTAGCTTTTAATTCTATTTTTTGTCCATGTTCATCAGTACCTGTTTGAAAATAGACATTATATCCTTCTTGTCGTTTAAATCTTGCAATTGCATCAGCTAAAATAATTTCATATGTATTCCCTATATGAGGTTTACCTGAAGTATATGTAATCGCTGTTGTTAAATAATAATCTTTATTATCTTTCATATCCACTTCTCCTTTTCTAAAAATAAAAAACGCCCTTATTAAAAGGACGAAATAATCGCGGTACCACCTTTTTTACACAAAAATGTGTCACTCAATACTTTTAACGCAAGTTAAACGGTTATCTTTAATTATTCGAGATAACAGCTCTGGGCCCATCACTTAAAGCTTAACTCTTAGTTTCCACCAGCCACTAAGTCTCTATTAGCGCTACTTTAACATTTTCCCTTCTTCGCTTTTCCACTCTTAACTTTAACAAACTCTAAGCCTAAAGTCAAATTAATTTTCATCTAATATTGTAGTTCCATAAGAATTATCTATCACACATAACCATTTACCATCTATCAAACGATAAACATAGGTTGCCCTTCTTTCCATACTATATTCACTTTCTTGAGCATTATTTGCATCTAGTAAGGTTTGTGATATAACTAAAACTGTATCACCTGCTTCTAAAAATTCCATTTTCCCTTGAGTTGGAACAATACTATTATCAAAATATTTGGCTATTTTAATAAAAGCTTCTTTAATTTCTTTTTTTCCACGAGCAATTTTGCCAGGCCTAACTACTAAAATTGCATCATCACTATAAAAATCCATCAAATGATCAAAATCTTCGTTTTTAATTGCTAAATCTGCTTGTTTAATTAATTCTTTAATTACTTCCATTTATACCACCCCTCAATATTATAACATATTATCAAATATAATGTTTCACGTGAAACATTATATTTGAT
>NZ_NFLA01000084.1:0-5931 GCF_002160675.1 Erysipelatoclostridium sp. An15 | reverse complement strand
TTTCCACTTGTAGTACTTGTACCTTTTGTTATGTTGTGAAGTGTCACATTATCTTGTAGTGGTAAAGTAATACTTGCATCAGATTTTGTGTTTAAAGTAATATTTTCTGTTCTTTGAATTTTTTCATTTGAATCATAATATGCACTAACTGTTAAATCATTACTACTGTTAAATGTAAGTGTATTAGTTGGAGTAGGCAATGATTGAATTTGATCCCATCTGGCTTTTAATCCTACACCAATACTTTCTAGATATTCCCAAGTATTTCCACCAAATAAGTCACCACTATAAGCATATGAAGCCATAATGTGTGTATAAAGATATTTTTCCTTATCAGATGTTACAGTATCGCCTCTAAAAACGTCCTCAGGACCACCATACCCATAATAAAGTACTTTTAACAATGCCTCATTATTGCTAATTACATAAGAAGCATTTGTATTTGCTGGAGGAGTATCTTTTGATGCTTCAAGGCAATAAGCTAGGTTTCCGTCAATATAGCACATTTTAGTTGACCAATCACCTAACCATTCTGGATAATATATTTCTTCACCCCATGTGAAATCAACAGTATTTCCAGCTTGACTCACTGCATTTACATTAGTTATTAACGATGAGCTAATAATGCTTAATAACAAAGCAAATACAGTAAAAAACTTAGAAAATTTTTTTATTACTTTTCTCATTTTGTCCATTCCTTTCTATAAATAAAGGGACTCTTTTAAGTCCCGTAAATGTATATTTATTAATGATATTTTTTAGTAATGATTCCAACGTAAATGCTAGAAGCACATAAACCTAAAAAAAGAATTGCATTACTATTATCATCAGTTTTAACTGCTGTGATAGGAGTATGCTTAGGTACAACACTAATATCATAGTTCATTCCGCCATCGATAGATGTTTCTCTATCGAATGTTGGAATAGCTACAAGTGTAGGAGATATATTGTCATAATTATTTATATTTATAGCTTGTAATAAATATACTCCATTTTGCAGATTATCAAACTGTATAACTCCATACTTGTCTGTTTTTTTACTTAATCCATTGATATTGTTTTTTGTAGTTACAGTTGAAATATTATTTGAAGCATTATTTAATTCTTCAGCCGTATTAATGTTATTTAAGTCAATATTCATAGAATTATATTGCTCGGTATAAACATATTCTCCATCAATAAGATTAGCTACTTTAACTAATTTAAATTCAACTCCCTCAATGTTAGTACCTTGTTTTCCTTCTTCTAGATATACATTAATTGAACCTTTATTCTCATACGCTGATACTTGAGATATAGTAATAATTACAGAAAAAAAGAAAGCTGTTAATATCAAAAAAATCTTTCGCATTTTAATGCTCCTTTCTCTTTTTTTTGAAAATAAAAATTCCAATTACTGAAAATATAACAGGTATTGAATAAAATGCAATTTCTCTAAATGATGGTATATTTTGTTGTATTAATTTTTTTTCTTTCAGATTCAATGGGATACGGTGTGCTGTTATTACTAATCTATGGGTATTGATTCCATAGGGTGTACAAGTTATCAAAGTAATAATATCTTTTCCTTCTTCAATAGGAAACCCTTGTTCTTCTAGTACTGATGGTTCTATTACATTAATTGCTTCTATTTGATAAGCTAATGTATCATTTAGAATTTTAATGTAGAATTTGTCATTTAACTTTAATTCATCTAGTCTAGTAAATAACTTAGCTGATGGTAATCCACGATGTGATGTTAATACAGCGTGAGTATTTTCGCCACCAATCGGTAAACTTGTATCATTAAAATGTCCCGCTCCAGTACTTAGTACTTCATCTGATGTTCCATGATAAATTGCTATATTTAAATCAATTGAAGGAATTTCAATACTTCCCATTATTCCATCATTAATATTTAAAATATCATTATAATTATTAGAATTATCAGATGATAATATACCATGCTGTTTTTGATATAAATTTTCATTCCATTTTTTTGCTTCATCTAACATGTCATTTATGTTATCAGAACTCAAATTATTAACTTGATTATCATACGTTTTAATCATTTTTTCTTGGGTTATATTTTCAAAATAATTTGAAATAATAGGGTAGCAAACTAATGCTAACCCTATAAAAAAAATA
The DNA here is from genome assembly GCF_002160675.1 of Erysipelatoclostridium sp. An15. Taxonomy (NCBI): domain Bacteria; kingdom Bacillati; phylum Bacillota; class Erysipelotrichia; order Erysipelotrichales; family Coprobacillaceae; genus Thomasclavelia; species Erysipelatoclostridium sp. An15. Next base: position 3,804 of record NZ_NFLA01000084.1, on the reverse strand, counting down.
AGAATATCTTTCCTTCTTTTTAAGATGTTCTTTAATTTAAACATTATTCTTCAACTTCTTTTTTTCTGTTTTTAATTAGAACACTACCCATAATTGCAGTACCAGCTCCAATTAGAATAATAGTTGCAATTGATCCAGTTGCAGGTAATTTGCTTCCAACTTTATTCACAACTTTTAAGTTAATGCTACCATCTTCTACAGAAGTTGTTAAGTTATTATCGTATTCATTGAAAGATTGATTATAAAACTCTTTAAAATGAGCAGTGGCTTCTAATTTTTGTAAAGTTTTATCAGTAGCACCATCGCCTTTGATATAATTATCTCGATTTTGTTCAGCATATGTTGCTTTGATATCAATTTGAATTGGATCTTTTAATAATCTATATCCATCAGGTGCTACAGTTTCTTTTAAGTAATATGTTTGACTGTCTAAACCAATAATATTGAACATACCATTTTTATCACTAACCATTTCAACTGCTTCATCAGGTGCAGTATTTCCCGTAACACTATCACGATTGATTACAATATATCCATCAGTTGCAGTAGCTTTTTTTACATATACTTCATTTTTACATTCCTTATCAGAATATAATCTAAATTTAGCACCTTCTAATTTTAATTCTGGATTTTGATCATTTACTTTTACTCCATTTGTTCTAAATGTAAATGCCACTACGGTATCCCATGGTGTTTCTCCAGTTTGTCCCTGACCATCAGAATCTGGATTATTGCTAAATTCTAATTTTACATCATTCTCAAAACCAGGGCGACCAGTTGTTAATTGTGCAGAATCATTAAGTGTAGCATTATATTCTACTACAATTTCTTGACCATATTTTTTCTCTGTTTCTGGATTTGTATTAGATTCATCTGAATAGAAATACTTATTTACAGTTGCTTTCAAATTAGTGATTTGAATTTGAAAAGTTTCTCCAGCTGGTAAATTACTTTGAATTACTTTATAGTCTACATCTTTAACTAATGTCTTATCACCAATTTTAACTACTACTGAATCAGAATTAAAAGTTAATTCCTTATCCATACGATCATGCATTGCAAAATAATATTCCTGATATCCGTTCAAATCAGGAACATTAGATAAATATCTATATGGAACTGTCTGACCGATTTCATAGTCACCAATGTCATTCCATCCATTTTTATCAACACCGATTTTATCCTGATTATCATCCTCTTTGATTTGTTTTTTTATTGTAGGATAATCGCTTTTTATATCAATTGTTACATCTGGATTAGCTGTATTAACCATACAAAGTGAAGATGCACTGTGAGTATCCTCAACATCAGTAACTTCATCAATTAAATACCATCCATATGCAACCTCTAATGTGTAGCTATCAGTTGCGTTAGATGGTACTGTTACAACCTGAGTAGGAGAGGCTTTGTCTTCTACTAACTGATTTCTTAGATTTTCAACAAAATATCTAAATTGAGAATATCTTGATTCATTTTCTTGTGTATGTGATACATCATTTATTACAAGATTGTTGTTCAAACTCTGAATATAATCAATGACAGCATATTCAGTATCTTTTCCAGTTACTTTCTTTAATGAATTAAGGTATGTTGGATTAGCAGTATAGTTTATACTTTCCATATTTTTTGCATTTTCTGCATCAAAAATTCTATAAACATTAAATTTTTTTCCAGCTAAGCTTTGAATAGTGCCATCATCACTTACGTGTGCATTAATTTTAATATGTCCCATATCTTTTGCATAAACATTAGTTACAATAGAATTACTTGGATTAATATCTGTAATGCTGGCAAGGGCATTGACAGCGCTTAATGAAAGAACGCTTACTAATATTCCAGTACCAACTTTTTTTGCAAATTTATTCATTCTGATCTTTCCCCTTTATTTTTTTGATTTTCTTTTTTTACTTAACACAATTGCTGTTGCCATAAATGTACAACCTGCTGCAACTAAAATGATCATTGTACCTGACCCAGTTGCAGGCAGCAAATTACCACGTTCGTTGACAATTGTCATAGTTCCAGTATAAAGATTATTTTCAATCGTTAATGTATAATTTCCATCATTTTGTATTTCTTTATCATTAATTAAAAACTTAAAAGTGCCATCTATTGGCTTTAATGATACTTTAATTGTATCTTCTAAAAGACGATACCCATCTGGTGCTTTAGTTTCTTTTAGATAGTAATCCCCGACTACAATACGATCAAAATTGATTTTGCCATCACTGTTTGTTATCGCTTTATCAATAACTTTAGTACAATCTTTATCTGAATAAAGTGTAAATTCGGCTCCTTCTAATTTTTTACTGTCATCATTCGTTTTAATTAAACGAAGATTACATAAATTAATTTCATTTTTAACAGTAATGGTCATATCACCATTTGCATCGATAGAAAAAGTATCGTTATCTACATTACTATTCATGTTGGAAATAGTTGCATTACCTTGATTATTAATATCAAAGTAATATTTTGTATCATTTAACTTATACGCATCAGGAGCTTTTGTTTCCTGAATATAATATGTTGCAGGTGATAATTTAGAAATATCTATCTCACCGTTTTTATCACTGGTATATGTTCCAATTTTTTTATTTGCAGATACATTGAATATGATAAATTCCGCATTTTTTAAAGACATGCCAGTATCTTTATCAACTTTTTTGATTTTTAAATTATTTACTTTATCAGTAATATTAATATTTTTAATAATAATTTCTTGTTCCTGATTTTCAGCTGATAAAGTAAACTCCTGATCAGCTGACAAATGATAGCCGTTAGGAGCAACTGTTTCTTTTAATATATAAGTACCTAAATACAAATTGTCTAATTCACCATATCCATTTTTATCTGTGATGATTGTTCCAGCTTTTTCACCAGCTCTTAATTTTACAGTTCCTTGTGGAGTAGTGATATCATTTTTAGCTATAATGTCAAATTGAGCATTTGCTAATTTTTCTCCAGAATCTTGATCTGATTTTGTAAGTGTTACCTTTCCCATTATCAGATTATTGATAACAGTAATAGTTGTATCAGTTGGATCAACACTTGTTCCAAAAAAATTAATATTTATTTGTGAACTAGTATTAAAATATCCATGTACGTTATAGACACCATTTTCGTTCATGCGTTTATCTGCACGCCATATACCATCACTTTGTTTAGAAAGTCCAACCCATTCAATATCGTCTTGTCCTCCATTTTCTGACCATGTAGGAAATTGTATGGCTGTGACACCATCAGGTACATTTTCGACTTCATATCTAAATTGATGTTTATCAAAAAATGGCGAAGAAATTCTAATATTTACTTCTTGTCCTTGCATTTTAGCTGTAAATGAAACTCTATCCATATATCCGTCAGCGGTAAATTCTTGTTCATATTTAGAAGATAAAGTATACCCGTTAGGTACTACTTCTTCAATTTTGAATTTACCTTCATTTGAATCGGTTACTACAATCTGTTCACTTTGATATATTTTGTTAACAGAATCATAGGACAATGTTGAAATTTGTTGATATTGATTTGTTGTTTTATTCCATTCCAATAAATTAAATGTAGCATTCTCTACTTTTTCACCGAAGTTATCAACTTTATTGATTTTTATATCTGTAGAATCTAACCAATTAACATTTAATTTAGCTCTTTGAGGATCTTTAACAAAGGATAATGTTCCTTCAGCTTGATAATTTGCATATCCTTGTATTACCAAAGGAGCATATTTTAATAAGTTATTTGCAGTTAACCAATCACTAGAATAGTTTTCTGTTACTGTTAGTGGAGCACTTAAATAGAATGTAT
>NZ_NFLA01000083.1:0-6222 GCF_002160675.1 Erysipelatoclostridium sp. An15 | reverse complement strand
AACAGTTGGTCTTTCAGATCCAATGGATGAAGTGAATAAAAATAATATCAGGAATAATATCAAAAAACAGATATCAAAAGAAATTTTTGAAAAAGCAAAAATATTCCATTTAAGAGGCGGAATAGATTATTCAAAATTAAACTTTAAACATAAAACTATGATGAAATTGCTTTATAATGCAGTTAAGAATTTACCAAAAGAAAAGCAAACAGCTGAAGATAGAGCAATGATAGAAACTTATAACCAAAAAGTTAATTTTGTAGATTTTTCTAGTTTAGATAAAATAATTAATGAAATATAAAAGTAAAAGATAAATTATAATTTGTATTAGAGAAAAAATATTACAAAATAATGGAATGAGAGTATTTACTACACCTAAACTTTGTATCTTATAGAGGCAACGAATTATAAAGAAGAATAATTTGTTGACAATAAAAATATTGATGTTACAAGCAGTTCATTTGCTTTTAATAATGAATAATAGTTTATTGCCTTAATTTTGAACTTTTTTCAAGGATATAGATAACGATCCTAATTTGAAAGGAAGGATAAAAATGACAGTTTCTAATATAAAAGAAGTGATTAATAGTGATATTTATAAAGTTTGGGAAGTTGTTTTAAATGTTGATAAATATAATACATGGCGCAGTGATTTAAGTAAAACGGAAATCATTAGTGAAAAACAATTTATTGAATATACTAATGAAAATTATGCTACTACGTTTACTGTTACTGTAGTAAAACCATATAAACGTTGGGAATTTGATATGGATAATAGTAATATGAATGGACATTGGATTGGTACTTTTACTTCTAATGGAAATCAAACTGAAATAGACTTTACAGAGCATGTAATTGCTAAAAAATGGTTTATGAAACCTTTTGTTAAATCTTATTTAAAGAAACAACAGATCCAATTTGTTAAAGACTTGAAGGATTTTTTGGAACAATAGATTAAAGTTATAAATTTTGGAGGTAAATGTAAATTGAAAATAGTTCAAATAAACAAACGTGATTCTATATTAGTACAAAAATTATTAGATGTGTGGGAAAGTTCTAACTCATTTATTTTTATCAGTTGATGAGATAAATAATATTAAACAATATGTTCCTCAAGCTATAAAAGATGTTTCAATTTTAGTAATTGCAGAAAATAAAAATGGAGATCCTGTTGGTTTTATGGGTGTTGACGATAAAAGGCTGGAAATGTTATTTGTTTTAGATAAATATAGAGGACAAGGAATTGGGAAACAATTACTACAATATGGTATTGAAAATTATTCAATCAATGAATTAACTGTAAATGAACAGAATCCTCGCGCAAAAGGATTTTATGAACATATGGGCTTTGAGGTTTATAAACGAACAGAATTGGACGAACAAGGAAATCCATATCCGTTATTATATATGAAAAGAGTTGATAAATAATGATTTTGGGAGATATACAATGGTTCAGGTGATAAAGAAAAAATTTGTTGTCATTGGAAAAGAGGGTTCAACATTAGATGGTAAAGGATTTATCCAAAAATTATGGAATGATGCAAATAGTCATTTTAAAGAAATAGCGCATCTAGCAAAGAAAGATGTAAATGGAAAACTTGTAGGTATATGGGGTGCCATGTCTGATATTTCCCGCTCTTTTAAACCATGGGAAGATGATTTTAGTAAAGGGCTGTATCTAGCAGGAGTAGAATGTTTTGATGATGCAAAAGCACCTGATGGCTGGACAAAATGGACAATACCAGGCTATGAATATATAGTTGTTGAAAATCATGAAGGAGTTTTTGAAGAAACCATTAGAAAAATAAATGAAAAGGGTATTGCTCTAGTTGGAGCAGTTCACGATTATACTGACCCAGCAACAGGAAAAGACTATCTGTATTTTCCAATAAGAGAACTTTAACAAATTTTAATATACTTAAGGTTATATAAATTAAAATAAAGGGTGAAGAGATTATGCTTGAAAAGATACCAACGGAATCATCCATGATTGAATTGCTTGGACGATCATTGTATGAAATTTGGCAACAGTTATGTATGACGATCGATAAAAAATATGAAATGGATCGAATATGGAATAATGGTGGTAAGAAATGGACTTATGAGTACAAATATCGAAGAGGTGGTAAAACACTTTGTTGTCTGTATGCTAAAAGTAGCTGTATTGGTTTCATGATTATCTTTGGAAAAGATGAAAGAGCAAAATTTGAAGATATCAGAGATACTCTTTCTGGTTCTATCTGTAAACAATATGATGAGGCTAAAACATATCGTGATGGAAAATGGGTCATGTTTGAACCTACTGATACGACTGAATTTGATGATTATATTAAATTGTTGGCTATTAAAAGAAAACCGAATAAAAAATAATAATTCTATATTCGGCTAAATTGGAGTTTAATGAAGAGGACATTGTATGAGTTTGTTTGAAAAATTTATGTTTGGAATCATTTTTCCATTAATGTTTTGTTTAATAGGTGGTATTTTTGCAAGGCAAGGATATTTTTATTTTAAAAGTAAAAGAGATAAAAAACGCAAATGCTTATCACAAACATATGGGAAAATCGTAAGTATTAGTTCAATGAACACGCAAAGACGCCGTGCTTATTTTCCAACTTATGAATATGTAGTTGATAATGAGGTTATAAGAATTGAAATCAACTTTGGAACAACACATTGTCAATATAAAAGTGGCGACCAGGTAAAAATCTGGTATGATAAAAATTATCCAAAGTATAGCTATATAGATGGTTATAAAGAAGATACAGTTTCTTCTCTAGCCTGTTTGATTTTAGGAAGTGTAGCTGTATTATGTGGTATGTTTGTTGGAATTGCTGTATGGCTTAGATAGATAAAAGAGAGTTTGTTGAGGTGTTTAATTATGGATAAGCGTACGAAAATAAAAGTAATTACAACGATAATCTGTTTGCTACTAAGTATATTTGCTTTGTACACTTTTATTTTTGTTGCCGAAGTTTCTAAAGGATGGAGAATTGTTTTAATTATAATTGCAATATTCTGGATAATTTCTTGCATATCTAATTTAGTAGAATATTTTGGAAAACGAAAATAATAAAAATTCTAATTTTTAATCAGTAATAGTGAACAATTTATTGATAGTAAATTATTAGAAAAAGGAGGAACTGGTAATGGGTATTTTCAATTATTTGTAATAGCAAGGTGTATAATTGCTATTACGCCTTGCTAATCATAATATGACAAGATTAGGAGGCTTATATATGGCATATTTTAATTATTATTCAAAAAAGATATATTATAAGATTTATGGTCAAGGTGTTCCTTTGATTATGTTACATGGAGATAGTGCGTCTTCAAAAATGTTTCAATATTTAATTTCTTTATACGATTGTAATTTTCAAATTATTTTATTAGATTTTTTAGGTAATGGAAAATCACAACGTATTGAACACTTTCCAGAAAATCATTGGATTTATCAGGCAGATCAAGTGATTAAATTAATAGAATATCTTAATTTAGAAAAAGTAAATATTATAGGATGTAGTGGTGGTGCATGGACTGCTATTAATGTTGCTTTAAAAAGACCAGATTTAATAAATAAAATAATTGCAGATAGTTTTGATGGACGAACTTTACATAAAAACTTTGCAAAAGAGTTAGTTGCAGAAAGAAATAAAGCCAAAGCTGATAAGAGTGCAAGAGAATTTTACAAATGGTGCCAAGGAGAAGATTGGGAGAAAGTAATTGATGCCAATACTAGGGCATTAGTTAATTGTGCGCAAAGCAAAAGACCATTGTTTATAAAAGATTTAGCTCTATTAAAGACACTAATACTTTTTGTAGGTAGTCATGAAGATCAGATGTGTCGAAAGGATATGTATGAAGAATATAGGCAAATGTGCAAAATAGTTGCCAAGGGTAAAATTTATATGTTTGAAAAAGGCGGTCATCCGACGATATTATCAAATGCTGAAAAATTTTCGGTTTTAGTAAAAGATTTTATTTTAGATTTGAATAAATAATCATTTATATTTAATTATAATTAAAAGTAAAGAATCCGTATGAAATATTACGGATTCTTATAGTTATTATGATTTTAATAAGAAAGATAAGGAGCGAATAATGAAATTACGATTAGCTAATAAGCAAGATTTACCACAGCTTAAAACTATGTATAAAGATATAGTTGAAAATATGAACAAAAATAAAATAACAATATGGGATGATGTTTATCCAAGTATATTTTTTGAAAGTGATATTTTAAATAAGCAGCTTTATGTTTTAGAGGATGATAGTGTAATTGTTTCAGCATTTTGTTTATGTGATGATAATATAGATAGTATCCAATGGAAAGAACCAGCAGCAAAAGCATTATACATACAACGATTAGGTGTAAATGTTTTATATATGCAAAAAGGTATTGGCAGTAAAACATTAGATGAAGCTAAAGAAATTGCCCGAAAGTTAAATTATAACTATTTACGACTTTTAGTAGTTGATTTTAATTATCCAGCTATTAACTTATATTTGAAAAATGGTTTTGTAAAAAAAGAAGGTGTTCATAGCGAAGTTATTGATGAAGAAACAATTTTATATGAACATGGTTATGAAATAGAACTATAAGAATATGATAAATATTGGATAAAATTTTAATTCGTTGACTTAAAATTTTTATTCAATTAAGATTGTAAATGAGGAAGATCTTGCTCGAATATCGAGGAGGTAATTTACAAATGTATCATTGCAGATTTAAGGGAAGTCACTATGACTGTGGTTTTCATTGGGGTAGTTTATTACAAAAAAATAATGTTATTATCGCTAAACAAGACACTTTTATAGTTTCCAAAAAGCGAAAAGAGTTTACTAAAAAATGTGTTCCTATTTATCAAAAATATTATCCGGAAATTTTAGAAGAAATTAAAGGGGTTGCTAAAGGGCAAGGAACATCTTATCAAGATATGTTAGCATTTTTATTAAGTATGTATTGTTTTGAATTTAACAATAAATGTACTTGTATTGCTTATAGTGATCAAAAAAATATATTTTTAGGACGTAATAGTGATTTTTTAGTTCAAATTGAAAAATTATATATGAATTGTTTATACTCATTAGATCATGGATATGTGTTTAATGGTAATACTACGGCTTTTGTGGAAATGGAAGATGGTGTAAACGAATTTGGTTTAGCCATTGGCCTTACCTTTGTTTATTCTTTAGATATAGCACCAGGATTTAACGGTGGTATGTTAGTCCGTTATTTGTTAGAAAAGTGTAAAACTGTTTTTCAAGCAATAAAAGTTTTACAAACTATTCCAATTGCTTCAAGCCAGACTATTACACTAGCTGATGCTAGTGGTGAAATTGCTGTTGTGGAATGTAATAGTAAAGATATTAGTATTATTTATCCTGATAAAAAAGGGTATGTTGTAACAACAAATCATTTTAACTCAATTAATATGAGTAAATATACTGATTATCAAATAGATAATTGGCATTCGTTAGAACGTTATCATGTTGCTTTAAATGCATTAAACAACAATAATATATCAAAAGAAACAATTCTTGATATATTATCAGGAAAGTATGGTTTTATGTGTCAATATGATCGCAAAACTGGAGCTGATACTGTTTGGTCAGTTGGATATGATTTATCAAATAAAAAGATTTATCGAGTTGAGGGTAATCCATCTAGAAAAAAGTATAAAGAGGATACTCGATTTAAATTTTCATATTAAGTTTTTTGGTAGAAAATGATTTTTATTTTCTACCTTCTTTTGTATATTTTAATAAAAAATAACGTATAAATATATTTTATTACATTTGAGTAAAATAAAGAATTTTACTATTTTTATTTTGATATAATATAGATAAGAAGAAAAAATTAATATTAAATAAGTCACAGATATAATAAATGGGGATTAAAGATACTTGATTGAATTTATTTACAATTTAATCATAAAAGGTGGGAAAGAATATGATACTATTAAAAATTGAAAATTTGAAAAAAACATATCATGATGCTAATGATTTAATTGTCCTCGATAATTTGAATTTGACAGTTGAACAAAATGAATTTATCGGAATTGTTGGAACTTCTGGCTGTGGTAAATCAACATTGCTGCATATTATTGGTGGCGTTGATAAAGCAGATTCTGGAAGAATATTTTTAGATGATAATGAAATAAGCAGTTATGATTATAAAAAAATGGCTAGTTATCGTCGCAAACAGGTTAGTATCATTTA
>NZ_NFLA01000082.1:0-6693 GCF_002160675.1 Erysipelatoclostridium sp. An15 | reverse complement strand
TAATTTAAATATAATAGTTAAAATAATTTGACTATCATAATTAATTTATAAAAATCTTCTTCAAAAATAACTAATTTAATTTGAAAATAATTAGCTAATATAATTCGCTAATCAACACTTTTGGATTGCTTTCTGTAACGCCTGTTCGGTAAGCCGCGCCGCGCCTTTTCCCACTTTGACGTATAGGGCAATCGTTTTTTGGGTTACTTCCTCCTGCAAGGTATCAACTCCTTTCCCGGTAAAGTGCGGCTATGCTCATTCGCCGCCGTATAAGTCGTGATTGACAAGGGCGGTATAGTAGCTGTCAATGGTACTCGGCGCGTTGAACAGCACCGCTTTTAGATACTGCTTGATGTTGCGCACTTTGGTTGTGTTCTCCCTCATGCAATCCAAAACAAACTCAATATGGCTGCTGTTCAGCTTCAAAAACTTGGATTTCACCAATTCGGCGGGGTAGTCGTCCCCGGCAATACGGATTGTCTTTCGGGCTGTGCAGACGGTTTCCAGCATAAGGTCAACAATCTCGTCCAAACGGTCTTTGTCAATTTTGCAGTTTTGAATGAGATGGTCGTATTCGATATTGTCCTTGATAATCTCCCTGTAAATCTCTACTGCGCTATTGCTTTTCGCTTCCGTTCTTTTCCTTTCCGGCGGCGTAGCCGCTTCGCCATGCGCAAAGGGCAAGGGGTTTAGGGAATGGAAAGGAATGGAATCGGTACTTGATAAATCAGTAATTGATTGTTCTTTACTTAATATATCTTTATTTAATTGCGTTGGATTTTCCAACGTAGGTTTTTCCTGCGTAGGTTTTTCCAACGTTGGATTATCCAATGTTGGATTTTCCAATGTAGGTAAATCCAATATAGGCGGCTGTCCGCCGCTGGTAGCTGCTTCCGGCTCTCGCGGCTGCGGCTGCTCGTATATGACGTAATCTGCGCCCCGCAAGCGTCCCTTTTCGTCGCGCTCCCGGCTGCGCACGATATATCCGGCTTTTTCGAGTTCCTTTACCGCTTCGCGGATTGCGTCGATCTTCTCCCGGTTGATATGGGATAAGCCCGCAAGGGTATAATCCCAATCTTCGGGCAGCGAAAGCATTTGCGACAACAAGCCCTTTGCCTTTAAGGACAATTCCTTGTTTCGCAAGTGGTGGTTGCTCATAACGGTATATCCCGTATTTCGCTCCACTCTGAAAACTGCCATATTTCCTCACTTCCTCTCTTGGTATGCGTGGACAATTAGAAAGCCGTTTTCGGCTGTTTTGGTATTGCAATATGCCCTTTGCCGTTTTCGCGTCTGCAAAGCCGCATGGCACAAGGGCTTTTGCCCGTCTATTTGTCCATGCTGGCGTGCGTTTTCCGCGTCCTTTTGCCGGGGCAATAGGGACACTCTTTGAAAACGCAAAACTCATATTTCCACCCGGGGCGGTAGAAACGGCAAGTGCCGCAATCTTCATCATCTCCGGCACAACCGGATTGATAGCGGTCAAATCCCGGCTTCTGCTGCATGAGCAATTCAAACGCCCGCTGCTTGCCCTTTGTGAAATACATTCCGGCTGCACCTCCTTTCCTGCGGGCATAAAAAAACGGCGTTACTTTCTCCCCCAAAGGGGTTAAGGTAACGCCGTTTGTGTGCGTATTCAGTTTTTAACACATTCCCTGTCTATCCGCTGTCCGCAAAACCATTGATTTTATTAGCTTTTTGCCGCTATCGCTATCACACCTCATTATTAGTTATACCACAGTCAATTTCTAGCTTGGAATTAGGAGTTGTTCAAATTTCAATAACCGATTATCAAGGACAAATCATTACGGCTATGCTAGCAGGTTTTATGCTGGTATTTATAGAAAAATCTTTTAATAAAATTATTCCAAATGCTATTAAAATGATTATTGTTCCCTTTTGTTCTTTAATATTGACTGTATTTGTTACTTATGTAATTTTAGGTCCTATTGGTTTAATCATTGAAAGTATTATCGCAAATGTTGTTAATAGCGCCTTTACTTCAAACCTGGCAATAATTATAGCTGCCATAATTGGTTTTATTTATGTTCCTTTTGTCATGACGGGATTGCATCATTTAACAATCATCATTGATACTATTTTAACTACTACTTTTGGTGGTACTATTCTTTGGCCAATGATTGCTTTGTCTAATATAGCTCAGGCTTCTAGTGTATTAGCGATGTTTGTATTACAAAGAAATGACAAAAATGCTCGTAAAATAAATGCCCCTGCCTGTATTTCCTGTTATTTAGGTGTTAGTGAACCAGCTTTATTCGATGTAAATATTAAACATCATTTTCCATTAATTAGTGGTATGATTGGTTCAGCGATTGCAGCTGCAATCTCAGTTGGGTTTGGTATCCAGGCTTTCAGTATTGGAATTGGTGGACTACCAGCAATTATTTCAATCAAACCAGAATTCTGGGGTTATTATTTATTAGCGATGGCTGTTGCTATTGGTATCCCCTTTATTTTAACTTATGTATCTGGTAGAAAAAAATTAGCAACCCCTGCAAAATCAAATAAAGAAAAAGATTTTATTTGCCCAATGGCTGGCAATCTAATACCATTATCTAAAGTAGAAGATCAGGTATTTTCACAAGGCTTAATGGGTGATGGCTTTGCAGTAGAATTAAAAAACGGTGAAATTATTGCACCATTTAGTGGTGAAGTGATAATGACTTTTCCTACCAAACATGCTTATGGATTGAAACGTGATGATGGATTAGAAGTTTTAATTCATATTGGTATGGATACCGTCCAGTTAAATGGTAAGGGTTTTGAATCTTTCGTTAATCAAGGTGACTTTATTAAACAAGGACAAACTATCGCTAAAGTAGATCTTGAATATGTTTTATCACAAAAAAAATCGGTTGTTTCTCCGGTTGTATTTACTAGTGGCGAGCATATTGAATGTAATGAGCAATTTGTACAATTAAAACAAGAAAATATTTTTAAATGGAAAGGATAATAATAAAATGGCAAATTTTCAAGATAAAGTTGTATATCAAATTTATCCCAAATCATTTCAAGATAGTAATAATGATGGTTTTGGTGACATTAATGGAATTATTAAGCATCTAGATTATTTAGAAAAACTAGGTGTTGATTATATTTGGTTAAATCCTATTTTTGTTTCACCGCAAAATGATAATGGTTATGATATTGAAGATTATTACGCTATTGATCCTAGCTATGGCACAATGGCTGATTTAGAAAAGTTGATCAGTGAGGCTAAAAAACATAATATCTACTTAATGTTCGATATGGTCTTTAATCATACTTCTACTAATCATCAATGGTTTAAAAAAGCATTAAATGGCGAACAAAAATACAAAGATTATTATATTTTCAAAAAAGGGAAAAATGGTAATCCGCCAACTAACTGGCAATCTAAATTTGGTGGTAATGCCTGGAAATATGTCGAAAAATTTGATGAATATTACTTACATTTATTTGATGAAACTCAGGCAGATTTGAACTGGAAAAATCCTGAAGTTAGAAAAGAAATGGCTAATATCGTTAATTTCTGGATTGAAAAAGGAATAAAAGGTTTTCGATTTGATGTCATTAATTTAATCGATAAAGAATCATTTGAAGATGATTATGAAGGAGTTGGAAAAAGATTCTATACAGATCGTCCTTTAGTTCATACATATCTTCAAGAATTAGCTCAAAATTCTTTTGGAAAATATGATGATATTATTACGGTTGGGGAAATGTCAGCAACATCAATAGATAATTGCGTTGGTTATACCAATCCTAATAATCATGAATTATCAATGGTATTTAGCTTCCATCATCTAAAAGTAGACTATAAAAATAAAGAAAAATGGACTTTAATGCCTTTTGATTTTCAAGAATTAAAACAATTATTAAATGATTGGCAACTAGGCATGCAAGAGGGTCATGGCTGGAACGCACTTTTTTGGTGCTGTCATGATCAGCCCCGAGTTCTTTCACGATTTGGGGATGATAAAAACTACCCTAAAGAATCCGCTAAAATGCTTGCAACAACAATTCATTTACTAAGAGGAACTCCTTATATCTATCAAGGAGAAGAAATTGGAATGACCAATGCCTACTTTGATAACATTGAACAATACCAAGATGTTGAAAGTTTAAATGCTTTTAAAATCTTAAAACAAAATGGCATGTCAGAAGATGAAATTTATCAAATCTTACAAAGTAAATCTAGAGATAACGCACGAACACCAATGCAATGGAATAATCACTGTTACGCTGGATTTTCTAATGTAGAACCATGGATTGCTGTCAATGAAAATTACCATGATATAAATGTTGAAAACAATTTAAAAGATTTAGATTCAGTGTTCTATTACTATCAAAAACTTATTAAATTACGTAAACAATATTCAGTTATCCTACAAGGTGCGTATGAGCCATTATTACTTGATCATCCTACTATTTTTGCTTATAAACGAATTGATCAAAATGATGAAATAATTGTCTATAATCATTTCTATGATGATAATCAATCAACAATTACTGTTGATGCTAGTCAATATGATATTTTACTTTCTAATGTTCAAAGAAACACATTAGAAGATACAATAATTTTAAAACCATATGAATCGTTAGTTTTAATCAAAAAATAATATATATCGATTATCAAGAGATTTTTTAGTGAAATAAGAAATCTCTTTTTTATTATAATTTAAAATTAGTAGTTTAATTTTAATAATTATTCAAAACTGTTGCTACCGATTAACAAATTTAACTGATATAATAATAGAAGATACAGTATTACCCTAACGACCTATTAACTATTATAACCCACTATACTTTATTGATCTTCGATTACCCTTTTTATAATTAAATAATTTAACTATTACATCTAGATAAATTTTTAGTTATAAATGGAGGGATAATATGATTGCCATCACCGATAATAGCGAATATTTTAATGTTGAAATAACCCAAGAATTATACGACTCAATAATTAAATTAATCAATTTTAAAAAGATAAGGTGTACTTGTGGTCAAAAAGGCACTTTAGTTAAAATTGGTACATATCCTCGTCATTATAAAATTCCCGATCGAAAAATCTGTATTCAAATTCAAAGAGTAATGTGTAAACATTGCGGTAGAACTCATGCAGTTCTTGTTCAAAATATGGTTCCTTCTTCAATGCTTTTAGTAGCTACACAAATCGAAATATTGAAATCATATTATAATCATTCATTAGTTGATTTTTTAGATCAGCATAGTGCCATTGATTTATCAAATATCTATTATGTAGTCAAGAATTATGAAAAGAAATGGAAAATCTATTTAGAAAGTGCAAATTTATCTTTAGAAAGTAATGAATCTAATATTGTAAATTATTTTCTTGATCATCATCATAGTCAATTTATGCAAATGAAAAGAAATATTAATATCATCAAATATTAAAATAGTGATTTGCTTTATTGCAGATCACTATTAGTTTCAATACCAATAATTCTTAACGTATTTTTATCAAATTGCCCATCATAAAATTTATCAATAACATGTTTAAAAACTTTATTTTTACTTGCCACATAAAATAATGTCATTGATGATTGTAACTTTAAATTATCAGGATAACCTAAAATTATAACTGGATTATTATTTTTTAATTCTAATAATGCATTACTAATTTCGAATAATCTTTTATTTAAAATAGGATTTTGGAGATATTCTTTAGCCTCATCTAAAGAATCAATAGCATAATAAACTGCAGTTGAACTATGCCCCAATCCTTTAATCTGTGGGAAAATATACCACATCCAATGACTAACCTTGCAGCCATTTTTTATTTCTTTTAAAGCTTGATCATAGCTATTTTTTTGAGCATCAATAAAACGTTGTAAATCAGCCATTTAATCACCACCTATATTCATCATATCATAAATTTTAATTTATTTATTAAAATAGAGCTTAAAACTAAATACTACGATAGCAAAAAAATCTTTAATTCTTTTCATATTGCCACCTCCTGATAAAATTCTAGCGCATTATATCTAGTTATATCACTGTATTTAATGATAATATTCTTACAAATTTATGATAAAAGAAAACATTTTATAAATTGTTTTTCTTATTAATATAGATTAACAAAGAGGAATTAGTTATAACATTAAACTAATTCCTCTTTGCTTCATTAATTATTCTTTCTATTGTTATAGTAGTTGGTTTTCCATTTATATAGCCTTCTTTTAAAGTTAAATCTTCAATCAGTTTATCAATAGTTTCCTTGATTTCATCTTCTTTTACTAATCCAACTATCTCCATTGCTTTTTTCAATGAAATATCTGTTTGTTCTAATAGACTTATTAATATTTCATATTTTTCTTTAGCGCGTCCTTCTAATATTCCTTCTTTTTTTCCTATTTGTCGTCCTAATGCTTGATTTTCAATTATTAATCCTTGCGCTAAGTTACACATATTTTCAACTCCTTTCTTTAGTTTATCACTCATTTTAAAATCATATTCTTTTTCTAAAATTCCCCTTATCTCTTGAACACTTCTTCCGCTCATTCCAAACAGTAACATCACCACTCTTAATAATTCATCATTCTGTTCATATTTTTGGCTTATTTCATGTTTACTGCTTGTATAAATCGTTGCTATCTTGATCTTATCATAGGCTTCTTTTTCTTTTAACGGTATTCCTGATTCCACTTTTTCTTGTAGACTATATATCCT
>NZ_NFLA01000081.1:0-7031 GCF_002160675.1 Erysipelatoclostridium sp. An15 | reverse complement strand
GCCATTGCTTTAGCTTGAGCTACTAACATGTGGTGATTTTGTTGATATAGGCTTTTATATTTATCTTATATATTTTATTGCATAATCCAGGTTCAATATATTTTCCTCCTAACAAATCTTCTAAACCTTTAGAATTATTCTGAATAATTATTCTACCTGTATTATAATAGTAATCACTATGTCCATCAGGAAAATCCATAACATATCCACAATGTGAAATATCAGTACCATATTTTTTTGCATTATTTATCAAAAACTCAAACATATCTTTCTCAACAATATCATCACCATCTACAAAACCTATATATTCACCGCTTGCTTTTTTCATCCCGATTAATCTAGCAACAGATACACCTTCGTTTTTTTTATGTATAACGTTAATTCTATTATCTTTATTACAATATTCTTTAATAATAGACAATGTATTATCTGTTGAACCATCATCTACTACAATAATCTCTAAATTTTTATACGTTTGAATAATCAATGATTCTAAGCATCTACCAATATAAGGTTCAATATTATAAGCAGGAATGATAATACTTAATAAATCATCCATCAATCTATATACCCCTTTGTATCTTTCAATTTTTTTTTCATTTCCATTCTTTTACTCATCGAAACATTTTTTCTAAGTGTATATTCCTCACAAAAAAAAGGAGATCTATCTTTTTCTAATTTTTCTTTTGCTAAATATTCTTCTAACGTACAAAGTATATGTGCTGGACTCCCTGCAACAACACTATTAGGAGGTATATCCTTAGTTACTGTACTATTAGCACCAATTATTACATTATCCCCTATGGTTACGTTAGGTAAAACTACAGTTTCTGCTCCAATAAACACATTATTACCTATATTAACTCTTCCTATTTTCGTATAACCTAAAAATGTTTTTGTACTTGCATCATGACATAATATGTGTACTCGTGGTGCTAAAGTAACATTATCACCAATCTCTATTAACCAACAATGATCAGGATCAAGAATAACTTCATTCTGTCTCTGAAAATTATTTCCGACAATCATTCCTCTTTTAATTAATTCCTCAGTAATAACTATCCCTCTAACACGATAAACTAACTTCTTTAAAAATTTCATTTTTTCACCAACTCTATAAACATACTTTCTACTAAATGAACAGTTTTTTCTTTCTTAAATGATTCTCCTCGTTCCTTAGCTTTATTTTTGTAATACTGAAGTATGTCTGAATTATCTAACATATACTTAATTCCTTCATACAATGACTCTTCATTGTTTTCGGTAACTAAACCATATTCATTTTTCCCAAGTAAGTCTTTAACTCCAGAAACATTGGTAGAAACAATTGGGGTTCCAACAATCAATGCTTCGGTAATTGCAGTCGAAAAACCTTCAGACAAAGAAGAACAAATAAATAAATCGCTATTCTTTACATATTTATATGGATTAGTATGATATCCTAAAAAATGAAAAGAATCCTCAATTTCTTCCTTCAATACATATTGTTCTAATTCTTTCTTTTCTTCTCCTATTCCTAAAATAAACGTTTGAATTTTATATCCTTCATCTATTAATTTTTTATGAATCCTCGCCAGACGATCAAACCCTTTAATAGGAATAATTTTGCCAACGGCTATTAGTTTTAATCCCTCATTTTCAAAAAAAATATTACTTTTTATTAATTCATTCGATTTTTCTATAATTATATTACTTTCAATAGTATTATATAATACTGAATTCCCACTTTTACGGTCACATAACCGTAAAAAACTATTTTTTACTTCATCAGAAACAAATACACATTGATCAAACTTTTTATAAAGATTACAAGCCTCTGAGAAATTTCTAAAACCAATTGAAAATTCTCTCTCATCATGCATAGTACAATGAACCCATGAAATTAAAACAGCATCATCGCTACAACCAGCAACAATTCTTGCTGTAGGACCCTCTAAATATGATACAATAATATCATATTTATTTTTAACAATTTTTTGATATAAAAATTTTGGAGAAAAAATTTTTAATACATGCGAATTTCCTTTAAAAATTTTTTTAAAAAAGTATTCATAATTTACTTCTTTATTTAAAAACTGTTTATTTACACCAACATCAAATAATGTCTTTACTGTTATATTAAAAACATTTTTATCCATGTTATTTGCTAAATTGACCAGTACTTTTTCTGCTCCACCTTGTCCCAATGTGGGTATTAAAAATAATATTTTAATCATTTTTGTTCTTCCTTCTATTAAGTCTAAAAATATGCAAAAATTTGTACATGCATTTTGGTAATAATCCCACCAAAATTGGTCTAAAAACATATACAAAATATCTTATTGGCAATTTAAAATCTCTAAATATTTTTAATTTAACATACGATTCATTAATTCGATATTTATATTTTCTTCTATTAAGTGCATTTCTATCATCTCTCATTTTGTATAATGGTTCATCTAAATTATAACCATTGAAATTTAAACGCATCATCCTTGCCCATAAATCATAATCTTCTACTCTTAATGTTCTATTTTTTTCAGAATATCCTTTAACCGCATAATAAGCTTCTCTTTTTACCATGCATGGCGCATGACAAAATGGCGTTCCCTTAATCAAATCAAATTTTGTAGGCACATTAACAGATTTTCCAATTGCAAAATCTCCATTTTCATCAAAATAAATCATTGGTGTACTTACTATGCTATATTGAGGATGTGTTTCTAAAAATACAAATTCTTTTTCTAAACGTTGTGGTAAAGATATATCATCACCATCCATCCTAGCAATATAAGTTCCTTTTGCATATTTTAAGCATTTATTTAAAGTTTTATTTAATCCAAGATTTATTTCATTTTTATATAAATGGATATTAGGATATTTTTCTGAAAAAGCTAGAGCAATTGAATAAGTGTCATCTTCTGAAGCATCATCACACATTATCAATTCCCAATTTTGAAATGTCTGATTTAAAATGGAATTAATTGATTCTTCAAGAGTTTTTTCACAATTATATATCCCCATAATTATTGAAACATCTACCATAAACCATACACCTTTCAAATAATTTCACTAATAAATTGAAAAAAACTTTTACTCTGATACTCAATATTAAAATTATTATTATCACTTATATAAAAACCACCAAAACAAATAATTGCACAAGTTAAAACTATTAAAATTGATTCTCTAGTAAACAATTGCTTTATTACCCATGGTAAAGCACATATTGACCCAATTTCAAAATAATTGGCACATCGTCCAAACATGTTTGCCCCATTTTGAGTCCCCATAAGCATAAATACAAGTGAAATAATGCTCATTTGAATGAAGATACCGTTTCTTCGATTTATATTGTCGTTAATCAATCCTTTGAAAAATAATGCTATTAAAGGAACAACTGCATATACTGAAACTCTTAAAATATTTATTTGATTACCATCAAATACTTCTTCAAGCGGAATGTCTTTTCCAACCTGATCTGCAACTTCCAAAAATGATGAAATAGTACTTTGAAATGTATACATAACCACAATCGTAATTATTAATAAAATAAATGTTCTAAAACTCCATGGTTTTGTGGCTAATAACGGTAAAAAGAAAAAAGTCCAAGCGTATGTATGAATAAGCCCTGCTAAAAACACAATTATATAGTATCTAATATATTTTTTTTCAAATAATGCCGATAATGCTAAGGTCAACACTGACATTGCTAGTATCTGTTTTTGTGCCGCGATAGATAACATTAATGTTCCTATTGTTGTATATAAAAACATGCTAAATGCAAAATTTTCTGGATCGACATTTCTTTTGATAAATTGAACATTTAATGTATTAACAATAATAGCGCAGATAATAAAAAAGACATTTACATTATTAGTAAATGTTTTGACCAATGCCTGAAAACCATAAAATAGCGGATTTTCCAATAATGATAAATTAGATGTATCAGCTAAAAATGGTCTAATCGTAGTAGAATTTTGAAAACCAAAAATATAATTTTGAGTATCGTTATACCTAGTTCTTAAACCAGCAAATAATATTAAAAATATCAATAAAATAATTAAATATATGTCCCAATTTCTGGTTTTACCACTATCAGCATATTGAATGGTAACTCTTTGTGACATATAAGCCAAACCTGTAACTATGGCTAAAATAGCTAACAGCATCGTCATAGCATCAACTCCTTATATGTTGTTTCTACTACAGTTGTTTTATCAAATTCTTTTTCCATAAATTTTCTGGCTGTTACACCCATTTTTTCTTTTTCATTGCTAGACAATTGATAAAACTGTTCAACTTTTTCAAATAAACTTTGCTTATTTTTTGCTTCAACTAAATATCCACTCTTATCTTCAATGATTCCTTCTTTACATCCTGTTATATTTGATACAATTACTGGTCTTCCCATTGCTGAAGCTTCCAATATCGTATTGGCCATTCCCTCATGATAAGAAGGTAGTAATAAACAGTGACTTTTTGTTAAAAACGGTCTAACATCTTCTTGGAATCCATGATAACTAATTATTCCCTGTTCATTTAGTTCATTTACAACATCTTTATATTCATCTTCAAAAAAACCAACTAAATCAAAAATAACTTTTTCACCATATAATTCTTTCATTTTTCTAGCAGTATAAAAAAGCTCATCAATTCCCTTTTCCTTCATTATTCTCCCTACAAAAATAAAATGAATCACATCGTCCTGAGGATATTTTTGATAAGAATATCTGTCTAGATTAACACCTGCTCCATGCAAAACACATGCTTGATTTAACTTAATCAAGCGATTATTGGTAAAAACATTAGCATCTCCCTGATTTTCAAAAAATACCCTTTTAGCATATTTCAATGCCCTTTTGTATAAAATTGAAACACACATGGCTAATGTCCTTCTTTCAAAGGCTGACCCAAGCCCTTGGACATTAGCATAATAAGGAATCTTATAATGCCTGCATAACATTCCGCTATAAATATTCGGTTTGATTGAATAAGTTATTACTTTGTCCGGTTTTTCTTCCAGCAGTATTTTCTTATAATCCTTCATCAGTTTAAGATCTGAAAAAGGATTGATACTCCGTCTTTTCATTTCAATTGGAATACAGGTACATCCCATTTCTTTAAAATCCTGTTCATGTCCCACAAAAGGCATTACCAGTGTAACTTCATTTCCTTCATCTAACAGTTTTTGTATCAGTTCTCTTCTAAACTGATAAAGCATATACGAATGATTTGTAATCACCATTATTTTCATGATACTTCACCATCCTTTTTATGAAGCTCACCAGTTCCTCCTTCTACAACTCCATCTGATCTTAATACTGATGTTATTGTTCCAAAGAAACATTTCAGATCAAATAAAAAAGAGATACGCTTAACGTATTCTCCATCCAATCTTGCTTTTACTGGTATTTCCAATTCATCTCTGCCATTAATTTGCGCCCATCCTGTTAATCCCGGTTTAACATTATTAGCCTGATATTTATCTCTTTCAGCTATCAGATCATCCTGATTCCATAATGCCGGTCTTGGTCCAATAATTGACATTTCCCCTTTTAGGATATTAATTATTTGTGGTAATTCATCCAAAGAAGTTTTTCTTAAAAAATGACCAGCTTTAGTAATATACTGATCAGGATCAGCTAACATATGAGAAGGCGTATCTTTAGGAGTATCAATATACATTGTTCTAAACTTATAAATATTAAAGTTTGATTTATTGATACCTATTCTTTTTTGTTTAAACAAAATTGGTCCTTTACTATCCAGCTTTATCCAGATACATAAAATCAAAAATACCGGGCTTAAGATGATCAGCCCACATAATGATAAGACAAAATCAATTACTCTTTTAACATATCCCTTATAAATCATAATATCCCCTCAAAGTTATTCTTTATAAAAATATATTTAAACTGTCTTATTTTTGATTTCTAACCCTAAGCATATGTCATAATTGTCAAAAGAAAATTTATAATTAAAAAAAGCTAATCGTTTATGACGATCAACTTTTCTAATCAGATCTTCTTCTCCTATTAATGGTCCTTCTTTAACAACAATCTTTCCATTTTCGATATCCCCAGTAGAATTATCAATAACTGTTGAATTAAACTTATTTAAAAAACCTAGATCGTGCTTTTGTAATTTAACTAAACGTATCTTATTATGATTATTTAACTCAAAGATTTCTTTGCATTTACTAAGCTTCTTCTTAAATAAATCCAAATCAATCATTTCCATAAATATATATCCCTTTATAATATCAACTTCATATAACTTCCAGTCTTTCCCATAATTCTTTAACTGTTTTCTTCTCAAAATAAAAGACCTTTTTAAACAATCGTTAAAAAGATCTGAATTTAAGATATCTAGTATTTTATTTTCATTTTTATAATCGATTTGTAATACAAATCCATTTTCCATAGCTACCTCCTAAAGACAGCACAATCCCAGTGGAACTATTAAAGAATATAGTTCCACCGCGGTTTTACTATGACCATTTCAAATCCATAACATGCGCTAAGTCAGTGATTACTTCATCAAAAATATTGTACTGAAGTTATCCTAGAATAGTTTAATCTAAGATATTTTTTTAACTTCTGTTCCATTATAGAGTAAAAAAATATAATTTTCAACGTAATATTTTGTTATTTTTAATTGATATGTGATTTATCATTAACAAATAAAATTAAAAAAATGATTTTTTTATCCATGACATCATCTTAGAATAAACTAATCTAAGATATTTTTTAGTAAAAACAGATAAAAATTAAAATATTTGTAATATAATTTTGTATAATTCATAAATTTATTTTTTTTTTAAAATTTTTTGTAAAAAATTTGTAAATGTAATTTATTATTCACAAAAATTTAATAATTTTTTATGATTAATCTCAAAATTATTTCATCAAAAATCTTAAATTTATAACTAATTATACTCCTTTATATTAATAACATTACTTTTTTACTCTTTTAATATATAATGTATAAAAAAATCATTTTTTTAATTTTATTTGTTAATGATAAATCACATATCAATTAAAAATAAC